>SVJL01000032.1 GCA_015068985.1 Oscillospiraceae bacterium | reverse complement strand
AGCTGACTGAGGGGTTGTTTTTGAAAATTTCATTCACAATCCCTCCACCAAGCAAAGCTTGGTCCCCCTCCCTTTATACCCCAAGGGCACTTCTTCGCTACGCTCAGGGCGCGAAAGGGAGGCAACGCCACAACTAAATTCCATCTCACCTACAAACAACAATTTATCTTATAATATATGTTGACACATTTCATTTTTGGTGATATAATGGAAACACACAAAATCAACCGATTAGTTGGTTTTTAACATAAAAAGGAAATGATATTATGTACAAAATCTTAAAGAAACAATGCTTGAATCCTTTTGTTACTCTTATGGAAATTGAAGCACCGCTTGTTGCCAAAAAAGCAAAACCCGGTCAGTTCATAATTCTGAGAACCGATTCCGACGGTGAGAGAATCCCTCTCACAATTTCCGATTATGATGCAAACAAAGGTTCAGTTACCATAATATTTCAGGTGGTAGGCTCCACAACCGAAAAGCTTAATCACAAATCGGAAGGTGACTACATCAGCGATTTTGTTGGCCCTCTGGGCAATGCAACCAACACAAGCGGCAAAAAGAAGGTTGCCGTGGTTGGTGGTGGTGTTGGTTGTGCAATTGCATACCCTGTTGCCAAAAAGTTTTTTGAAGAAGGTACAGAGGTTCATGCCATAGTTGGCTTTCGCAACAAAGACCTTGTTATATTGGAAGAAGAGTTTAAAAATGCTTCAACAAAGCTTTTTGTTATGACCGACGACGGCTCATCGGGCAAAAAAGGTCTTGTTACCGACGCATTAAAAGAACTTATCGAAAGCGGCGAAGAATATGACGAAGTCATAACCATCGGTCCGCTTGTTATGATGAAGTTTGTTTGTGCTCTCACAAAAGAATACGGCATAAAAACTGTTGCAAGTATGAACCCCATAATGATAGACGGTACCGGAATGTGCGGCGGTTGCAGACTAACCGTTGGCGGCAAAACCAAATTTGCCTGCGTTGACGGCCCTGAATTTGACGGTCACGAAATTGACTTCGACGAAGCCATATCCCGACTCTCCATGTATAAAGATTTTGAACGCCACAAACACGAAGAAACCTGCAACCTGTTTGCCAAGGAGGTGCAGTAAATGCCTAATATGTCTCTCAAAAAAAATGAAATGCCAACTCAGGCACCCAATGTGCGCAATCGCAATTTTTCTGAGGTTGCTCTCGGTTATAGCGAAGAGCAGGCGATTGATGAAGCAAAGCGTTGCCTTAATTGCAAAAATAAGCCATGTGTGGGCGGTTGTCCCGTTTGCATAGACATTCCGTCGTTTATTGCAAAGGTGGCAGACGGCGATTTTGAAGCCGCTTATCAGATTATAGCAAAGTCCAGCTCTCTTCCTGCAGTGTGCGGCAGAGTGTGTCCTCAGGAGAACCAGTGCGAGGGCAAATGTGTGCGTGGCATAAAGGGTGAACCTGTTGCCATTGGCAGACTTGAACGCTTTGTTGCCGATTGGCATAATTCACACTCAGAAAATAGCACTGTTCGTCCCAAGTCCAACGGCCATAAGGTTGCCGTGATAGGCTCAGGACCGTCAGGTCTAACCTGTGCAGGCGATTTGGCAAAAAAAGGCTACGATGTAACTGTTTTTGAAGCACTTCACACTCCCGGCGGAGTTTTGGTTTATGGTATCCCCGAATTTCGTCTGCCAAAATCTATTGTTGCCAAAGAGATTGACGGTCTGCGTGACCTTGGGGTTACAATTGCCACCAACACAGTTATCGGCAAAACCTTGTCTGTTGACGAGCTTCTCAGTCAGGAAGGCTTTGAAGCGGTTTTCATTGGCTCAGGTGCCGGACTTCCAAAGTTTATGAAAATTCCGGGCATTAACTCTAAGGGCGTGTATTCTGCAAATGAGTTTCTTACCCGTGTAAACCTTATGAAGGCTTATCTCCCCACCAGTGACACCCCTGTCCAAAAGGCGAATAGGGTGGTTGTTGTTGGCGGCGGTAACGTTGCAATGGATGCGGCAAGATGTGCAAAACGCCTTGGTGCCCAAGAGGTGTATATAGTTTACCGACGTTCTCTCGACGAGCTCCCTGCCCGAAAGGAAGAGGTTGAGCACGCAATGGAAGAGGGCATAGTGTTCAAGCTTCTCAATAATCCTGTTGAGATATTGACCGACGATTCCGGCTTTGCTTGTGCAATAAAATGTGTAGAAATGGAGCTTGGCGAGCCTGATGCCTCCGGAAGAAGACGTCCGGTCGAAAAGGCAGGAAGCGAAATTTTGCTTGAATGTGATTCGGTCATAATGGCAATAGGAACCTCTCCCAATCCTCTTATCACCTCCACTACCCCCGGTCTGGTTGTTGAAAGCTGGGGAGGCATTGTGGCAGATGAGCATACCGGCAAAACCTCAAAAGACGGCGTGTATGCAGGCGGTGATGCGGTAACAGGTGCCGCAACGGTTATTCTTGCAATGGGAGCAGGTAAAGCGGCAGCAGAAGCAATTGATGAGTATATTAAACTTATATAGGAGGCACATTTATGAAAACAATTCTTTTTCAAGGAGATTCAATAACCGACTTCGGCAGAACAACATCTCCCGATCAGGTGCAGGGCAAAGGATACGCCACTTTTGTAACCGGTGCTTTAGGCTTTGATTATCCAAATGAATATGACTTTATAAATCGTGGCATAAGCGGCAACCGCATAGTTGATGTGTATGCCAGAATAAAGAGGGACATTATCAACCTCAAGCCCGACATTATGAGCATTCTCATTGGCGTAAATGATGTGTGGCACGAGATTGCTGATGAAAATGGCGTTGCCACAGAAAAATTTTTCAAAATATATTCTATGCTCATCGAAGAAATTAAAGAAGCTCTTCCAAACATCAAAATAATGATTATGGAACCATTCGTTTTATGCGGCACAGCCACCGAAGAACACATTGACGAATTTAAAACAGGCGTTGCCGAAAAGGCTGCAATGGCAAAAAAGGTAGCCGAAAAATATAATTTACCTTTCATTGAGCTCCAAAAGCATTTCGACGAAGCCTCAAAAAAAGCTCCCGAAGCCTATTGGCTCTCCGACGGCGTTCACCCAACTTCTGCAGGTCACGAGCTTATTAAACGCGAATGGATAAAATGCTTTGAAAAGCAGGTGAAATAATTGGTAACAATAGATGATATCATAAAGCTCTCCGGGGTGTCGCGCAGCACGGTTAATCGATTCCTGGCAGGACAGCAGGTCAGGGCAGACAATGCAAAAAAAATTAAGATGGCTATGAAAGAGCTTGGCTACCGTCCCGATAAACTGGTTGAAAAAAGGAAGTGTACCATCGAGATTATTGGCGGTGACGGCTGCGGAAAGCCGGCAGAGTTTCAGGGCTTTGCTCAGATGCTTATTCATATGATAAAAGCCCTTGAAGAGGGCGGAGCAACAGTTCAGATGCAGTCGGGCTCAAGCCAATATGCCCCAAAGGCAGACGGAGTTATACTTTACGGACTCTCGGCTGAAACTGAAGATAAGTACATAGAAATTCTTAAAAAACGTAAAATTCCGTTTGTGTTTGCCTATCGGGCAATCGATCGCCCCGGCATCAGCTATGTTACCTGCGACAACTATCTTGCGGCATATGAGATGACCGAAATGCTGATAAAAGACGGCCATCGCAATATTGCTGTGTGCGGTGCTTCAAGCGAAAATCGTAATATGGAAGAAAAATACCGTGGTTTTGTAGATTGTATGAAAGCTCACAATATTACCATTCGCAGCAGCTTGGTTTTAAAAGAAAACCAGCCGGAGATTGTGGAAGAATGGATACGTAAACTGTTTGAAACCAAAGAAGAATTTTCTGCGTTCTTTGCACTTCGTGATCGTCTTGCATTGGATTTTCACCAAATTGCCCGGGAATATGGCTATCGCGTTCCGGAAGATTTCTCCACAGTGGGTATGGACGGAAGTATTGAAGTTGTATACTCAAGTCCAAAGCTTTCGGGCGTTGCAATTCCCTTTGAGCATATCGGCAAAAAAGCAGCCGAAACCATTTTCAGGCTTATTGATAACCCCGACACAGCCAGCATACGAGAGGTACTTAAATACGAAATGGTATTGAGGGAATCATACCGACACAATTGAATCACTATATGAAACTAAAGTCTCACTTTTGAAAGAAAGTTCAAAAGTGAGACTTTTTTGTGTTGACAAGCATTATTGCTGAATTGTATAATAAGATTGTTGAAAAACACACTTGAATTTTTAAATGAATTTTATGGAAAAATTAGTTAAATTAGTTCCAAAAAGTTCCATTTAATGATACTTAAGTCTCAGTTGGAGGTTGCAATGAAAACAAATATCGACAGATGGCAGGAACTGCTTAATAATATCACAGCTAAAGTTGAAGCTCAGGCAGACAAATATACCGACAAATTCCCCGATATTGTGGAAGCTGATGGCAATTGCCTGCTTGCAAATGCGTCAAACTGGACCACCGGCTTTTGGCCCGGTATGCTTCTTATTGCCTACAAAAAAACAGGCAACCCAAAAATCCTTGATCGTCTAAGAAACTTTGAAGCTATTCAGAACACTATGTTTTCAAATTTAAAAGAGCTTCATCACGATGTTGGTTTTATGTGGTTTTTGTCCTCAGCTGAAGATTACAACTACACCGGATTTGAAGTGGCAAGAGATAATGCAATGAATGCGGCATTGATTCTTATGTCGCGCTTTAATCCCAAAGGTAACTTTATCCGTGCCTGGAACAATGACGAAGGCAGTAATGTTGACAAATCAGGATGGGCAATCATAGATTGTATGCTCAACATTGAGCTTCTCTACTGGGCAAGCAAGATAACGGGTGACCCACGCTTCAAACACGTTGCCAATGCCCACGCCGATTCAACTCTTGAAAATTTTATCCGTTCCGATGGCACAGTTAAGCACGTGGTTTGCTACAATCCCGAAACGGGCGATGCGGTAGGTAACCTTGAGGGACAGGGCTATTCGACCGAATCTTCGTGGACAAGAGGAATGGGGTGGGCAGCCTATGGCTTTGCCAAGGCATACGGCTACACCGGAAATGCCAAATATCTTGAAGCATCTCAAAAGGTTATAGATGCATTTTTAAGACTTTTGCCCGACGGCGAAATTCCTCCCTGTGACTTTTTCCAGCCTGACGAGCCTTGCTATTACGATAGCTCAGCAGGTGCAATTGTAGCTTGTGCTATGCTCGAAAATGCACGCCGCTGCCCCGAAAAAAAAGAATATTACATATTGGAGGCTCAAAAACTCCTTAACACTCTCACCGATAAATGTGCAGATCTCTCGCCCGATACCCACGGCATACTCAGACTTGCCACACAAGCCTATCACAAAGCACGAAAAAATGTTACTCTCGTCTATGGTGACTATTATTACTACGAGGCTGTAGATAAGCTTGTGAAAATATTGAAAGAGGAAGAAGTTTGATGAAAAAGTTCAAAAAAACAATAAGTCTGTTTTTGTGCATCCTTGTTTTTTTCTTTACGTTTCCGGTTAATGCGGAAACAGTCAGTTCATCATATGCTGATTTGTCACCTTATATTTCATCGTCTCACCCGCGGCTTTATGTGAGTAGCTTTGAAGGCTTAAAAGAAAAATATCTTTCCGATTCCGTAACTGCTGAGTGGTATAATGCACTGATTGCACAGGCGGATAACCTTGTGAACAGTGTAGCAGCAGGCGAGAATCTTGACTATGAATTGCTTGACGATGAAACCCATAAAATAACCCGTCGAACCATCAATAGTCAGGAAGCACTTGAAAGGTTTTATTGCTTAGCCTTTGCTGCAGCGGTTGAAGACAGCAGAGTATATGCCGATCGCCTTTGGGCAGAAGCTGAGCTTGCGGCTAATCTCTCAACCTGGAATCCCTTCCATTGGCTTGAAGTTTCCGAAATGACTCATGCTCTTGCCATAGCATATGACTGGTGCTATAAGTTTTGGAATGACAACCAGAAAGAAATTCTTGAAAATGCAATAAAAACCAAAGGTCTTGACGTTGCAACAAGAGAATATGAGGGTAATCCTCGTTCTCACACTTGGGTGTATGGTATGGATGGCAGCCAAATCGGTACCAATTGGACTGTTGTTTGCAACACCGGTATGCTTTTTGGTTCACTTGCTGTATCAGAAATCTATCCCGAGCTTTGTAATACTATGATAAACAATGCCATTCGCTCAATGAAAGCAGGTCTCAACGAATGGTCGGCAGATGGCTCGTATCTGGAAAGCCTTATGTATTGGAACTATGCCACCCGTAATCTTATAATGGCAGTAGACGGTTTTGAGAATGCCATTGGCGGTGATTTTTCTGCTCTTCCGGCTATTGAAGAACCTTTTCTGTATGATTTTTCACTTGCACCCGGAATAAGCAATACTCCTGAATTTTTCATATGTGGTATGGGGAATGACGGAATGTTTGACTATGGCGATACTGTGCAGGACTCGATTCATTCATCTCCTGCTATGATGTGGATAGGAGAACGTTTCGGCAACAGAGCCTACATTGATTATCACATAAATGCAGTCAACACATATGGCACAAGAGGCGAAAATCTTGCTCTCAATCTTTTGTGGTATTCTCCCAAGAGTGATGGTGCATCACTGCCAACAGATAAGCTTTTTGCCAATGATTTTTCCGCACTTCGCAGCTCATGGGATTCCAACGGAATCTATGCCGCACTCAAGGGCGGTACAAACGGCAGACCTCACCAGCACTATGACATTGGCACATTTGTTGTTGATGCTTTTGGCACACGATTTGTAAAGACTCTCGGCGCAAGCAACTATAACTGGACAGATTCTAAAGAAAATTATTATCTCAAGCGTCCCGAGGGCAGCAATACCATAGTTGTTAATCCCGATGAATGTATAGGGCAAAGTGCATCGGGCACTGCAGAATTTGAAACTATGTATTCGGGCACGTCAAGCTCCTATGCCATACTTGATATGACTGATGCTTATAATAAAAGAACAACCGTGATAGGTGATGAAGGCGTTGCCGAGGTCGTCGAGCCAACCGATGTCACAAGTGCAAAACGCGGCATAAAGCTTTTCAGAGATAAAAGCCGTGTTATGCTTCAGGACGAAATAAGAACCTCAAAAGAATCCGACATATATTGGTTTTTGCACACAGATGCCGAAATAAGCATCACAGGCAGTGGCAAAACGGCAGTGCTCAGAGTTGGAAGTAAGGCTTTGTATCTTAACATTATTTGCAATGAAGATGTTCACTTTGAAATTATGAATGCATCACCTCTTGCAAGCTCACCAAATCCTGATGACCAGCCTGTAAGTTATGGCTCTAAGCTCGCAATACTTGCCGAAGATGTTACAAATCTTGACCTTGCGGTTGAGATGGTACCGGTTGTGCAGTCGGTTCCGTCTTTCACATCGCACTACACTCCGCTCTCAGAGTGGCATCCCGAGAACGATATAACAATCATTGACACAGATGTTACTCTCTATGGCACAGTCAAAGATGGCACAACAGTCACTATGGCGGTTAAATCTCCCAATGGCAATCTTTGTGCAATTGGTCAAAAAGATGCTAATTCAGACGGGGAATACACTTTCGATTTTGCTCTTCCGGCCAAATACGAAAACGGAGTCTACACTGTCTATGTAAACGGCAGCGTGCTCGTCACTTTTGAAATGACAGGTGCTCCCGAAGCAAAGCTTAGTGTGGGCGAGCCGGTGTTCTCGTGTGGAGACATCCTTAAATCAGGCAAAGTTGATACTAAAGTGTATATAGTAAACACAGGTGACATTGCAGCTGAGGTTGCATGTTTCGTGGCACTTAAGCGAGACGGAGAGCTTATAGCCTTGAAATGCGTGACTGAAAATTCTAGTCCGAGACAACCTCATTATGTGAGAACATATTTTGATGTACCCGAAGATTATGAAGACTGCGAAATTAATGTATTTGTGTGGAAAATAGATTATAACACCAAAAATCCACCGATTATAAAGAAATATGTGTTTGATTCTTCCGGCGGAAGATATGAATAAGTGTAGAAAGGAAGTAATGCGATGAAGAAATTCTTATCAATTGTGCTTGTGCTTGCCTTGCTTGTGTCATTTGCTCCTTCTTTTGAGCACACCGAGGCAAAAGCTGCAGGCGGCAATCTTATTTCCTACGTACCCGAGCAGCATCCGAGGCTTTTGGTGCACAGCTTCGATGAGCAAAAGGCAAAAATCGCCGAAAATCCTCTTGCTGCAAGCTGGTATCACGAGCTGAAAAAAGAGGTGGACGCACTGCTTGAGCAGCCTACCCATGCGTATGATGTTGATAAGCTTCAAATTGTAGCCGATGGCGGCGGTCAGCGACGTATCATCGATTCACCCACAGTGCTTGGTAAGTTTTTCGGCCTTGCATTTGTCACTATGATAGAAGATGACAATCGCTATCTCGACAGGCTTTGGGCAGAGGTTGAGGTGGCAGCAAATCTCCCTTGCTGGAACGAAGCCCACTGGCTTGAGACTGCCGAGCTTTTGCAGAGTTTTGCCATAGCCTACGACTGGTGCTACGATAAATGGAGTGATGAACAGCTCGACGTTATGCACGAGGCAATGGTGAAGATGGGTCTTGAGCATGCTTTCAGAGAATATGAAGACAACCCCAGATATTACGAATGGCACTGGGGCTTTGAGGGTGATGAAGTAGGCACCAACTGGACTTGTGTGTGCAACACAGGTGTCATCATGGGTTGTATTGCTCTTGCCGATGTGGAAAGTTCTATTGCTGATGAGCTTCTGAATATGGCAATAAAATCCATTAAAAGCGGTGCCAATGAATTCATTCCCGATGGTTCCTACCGTGAGGGTGCAATGTATTGGAAATATGCCATAACCAACCTTATTCTCGGTGCTGCATGCCTCGAGAGTGGTCTTGATGCATTTGATGGTTTTGACCATTTGCCTGAGCTTGAAGAGCCTTTTTCCTATGACATAGTAAATTACGAGGGAGTTGGTATAGCAGGCGACTTTGCCACCTATCTTAACGGCCCCTGGGGTGCTTTTAATTGTGGTGACGGCGTGGTAGACAAGAAAACATCAACAGCACTTATGTATATGGGCAAGCGTCTCAACCGTCCCGACTATGTAAAGAATCATATTGATATAGTTGCTTCAAATCCAACCACTATTGATGAATATGTCCAGACAATCATATGGTACGACCCCGAAATGGATTTGAACGTTGGCAATGTTCCGCTTGACAAAGATTTTGCAATGGGCGTGTCCACAATGCGAAATTCATGGGCAACAGGTGACGACACTGTGTTTGTTGCAACCAAGGCAGGCGGTGTGTATCCTCACGGTCACGTCGACGTTGGCACCTTCTGCCTCGAAGCTCTCGGCGAGCGTTGGGTAACCATGAGAGGTGCGGGTAACTATGACTGGCCCGGCTATGGTGATGGTGTCACCTATTATGTGCGCAGACCTGAAGGACAGAACACCCTTATCATCAATCCCGACGACACCCGCGGTCAGAATATGGAAGAATTTATGACTGAGTTATACGACTCCAAAAGCGGAAAAGATGAAGCCTATGTAATCTATGATCTCACCAATGCCTATTCCGACTATGCCGAAAGCGTATACCGAGGTATCAAACTCTTTGACAATCGTGGCAGAGTTTTGGTGCAAGACGAAATAGTATTTTCAGAGCCGGAAAACACAGTGTGGTGGTTTGCTCACACCGGTGCAGAAATGTCAATCAGCGAAAGCGGCAAGGAGGTAATCCTTTCACAGAATGGCGAAAAGATGTTTGCCCGAATTTTAAGTCCTGCCAATGCTGAGTTCCGCATTCAGGAGGCGGCTCCTCTTCCCGACTCTCCCAACCCTGCAATTCAGCCCGGCACCTATGGTTCCAAGCTTGCCATACTACTTGAAGAAATGGAAGATTCCACCACCATCGCCGTGGAATTTACTCCTCTTGCCGATGGCATGGCTCCCCCCTCTGAGGAAAACTCTCACCCCGTGACAGCACTCAAAGACTGGTGCGTTGATGAAGAAGATAAAAGACTCGAAGTTGTGGCAGACGGTGTGGTAGCAATGCTTCAGGACAGCTCCCTTGCATATGCCAAATCAGAGAAAAAACAGATTGATCCCGAAAATGCCGATATAAAACCCGTTTTACAAAACGATCGCACAATGGTTCCTCTTCGTTTCATTGCCGAAAACATCGGCGGCGAAATTTCGTGGAACGACGAAACAAGAGAGGTCGCTGTCAGCTATAATCATCAGCAAATCGTCACCAAAATAGGAGAGAGCACCATCACCGTTGATGGTGAACAAAAGCCCCTTGATTCACCAAGCTTCATTCAGGGAGGAAGAACCTATGTTCCCCTCCGTGCAATTTCTGAGGCAATGGGGAAATTTGTCTACGATGAAAACGGACTGGTCATCATTTCTGATACCGAGCTTCCTTTTGAGGACTATCCCGATCATCTCGAAGAGCTCAGGGCGCTGCTCAAATATAATGTGATAGTAAATGGTGAAAGCTTCTTTAGCTTCAATCCTGCCAAATCTGACTACCGCATTTTTGCAGGTGATGAAAACTCTGTAAGCGTTGACGTGGCAGGTGAAGCAGACATCGGGGCACAAAGCGGCGAGACGGTGTATGTGACAATCGCAGGCACAGACTATAGCTTTGAATTTGTGCCCGATGAATTTGAAATCACCGAGCCGTATCTCACCTCAATTGCTGTTTCGTGCGTTGAAGCCGACGAATTTGTGCCCGAATCCGGTGATGAAGCCACTCACATTCCCGTCAAATCGGTAGTAACAAGCGGTGACGATGGTAACGTTGGTTCAAATATGGTTGATAGCTATATTGAAACGCGATGGTCTGCTCAGGGCGAACAGTATGCTCAGTTTGACCTTGGTGAAGAATATGATGTTTCATATATGTATGCATCATTTTTTGCCGGAGCAACCCGATGCGAAATATTCGACATTCTCACATCTGTAGACGGCGAAAACTGGACCACAGTTTATTCCGGTCAGGCAGACGGCACCACCACCGAGATGCAACCCTTCGAGCTCGAACCGAGCAGCGCCCGCTATATCAAATATCAGGCACACGGTAATTCAAAAAGCACTTGGAACTCCGTTACCGAAATCCGCTTCTACGAAACCGTTGAAGACGCTGAAGCTGATGCTGAGGATTGGGATGAGCTTCTCGAGCCCTCAGGCATTCAATACTTTGCAGGCGAAGCTTATCATTGTGCCATCGAGGGATATATGAGTGACGGTGAAGTTATCAACATAAATCCATCAGATGCAATATGGTATGCATCTGATGATAATATCGCCTATGTTGATGAAAGCGGCACAGTCGAATTCTTTAATTCGGGAACTGTGGCAATTGTTGCAACATATAACACGGGCAAATATTATAGAGTGAATAAAATAACACTTACAGCACAATAAGGAAAGGAGAGGATACTCGGAATGAACAAAAAACTAATTGCTGTATTGCTGATAATCTGCTTTTCAATTCAAGCTTCATTTGCCTTTGCAGCATCTTATGAGCTTTTGCCCTATGGTGACGGTAGGTTTGAATTTTCAGGCAACTGCGATGATGATGCCGACACAACCCTCATCATTTGGTCAGACTCTTCCGATGCTCTTATGGCTATCAGCCAGATAAATGCAGGTTCAGGCAGATTTTCAGAGGTTATTGACCTTGGCTCTGCCGATGACGCAGTATATTCGCTGAAAGTTAACGGAGGCACAGCGATACAGCTCAAAAACATTACAACACAAACTGCTGTCTCGGAGCTTAGTGACGCATCAAGCGACACAATAGTGCAGCTTTTGAGGCAATATCGCAAAATTCTTGGCATCGACACATCCCGGCTCGACGTTGAATCCTTATGTCCTATCATAGCAGAGGCTATGGCAGACGAAACATTCTCGTCTGCAGCAGATGCGACCGAAAAATATGAGCTCATATCCGGCAGTGCTGCCGACATAGGCAAAGCAGCCGCATTCAGCTTGATTGCAGATGGCAAATCTGCAGAAGCACTTGAAAAATATATATCGCTTTTTGATGTTGACAAATCAGACTTTGATTCTCTTGGTCGAAAAGGTGATGTTTATGCTTACCTCAATGGCAACACCTATAACGATGAAACATTCAAAGCGGCGTTTGCTGATGCACTTATTATTGCAGCTCTCAACGAGGCTAAAGGAGATGCATTTGAAGAACTTGTCAAGTTGCATCAAAACAAAATCGGCATTGATGCCACACTCATTGAAGATGCAGTGTTTTCAAAGCTTGAAACAGTAATTTTTGAAAGCTTTGAAAAAATGGGACAGATTTTCATCAACGAAAATTCGCTCTGCAAACTTAATCAGGCAACCAGAGAAACTATTCAGTCTGTTCTTGAAGCCGAAAACGACACTCTCGGAATTTTAGACACTAACGGCTATTCATCTCTAACAGCTTCCCAGAAGCAATCGGCCTGTATGGCACTTGCCGGAGGCGACTATGCAACTGTCGAAGCTGCCAAATCCGAATTTGTCAAAATCATAGCAAGTGTTAAAAATTCCGACGGTGATTCAAACCACAAGCCATCAGGTTCCTCATCAGGAGGCGGAAGCTTTGGCTTCTCGGGCGGCACAAATGCACCCGTTGAGCTGCCCGATATGACTGCCCCCGAAATTCCCTTCAAAGACGTGCCAAAAACTCACTGGGGCTACAGTGCTGTTGCAGCATTATATAACAAAGGAATTGTGTCCGGCACAACCGACACCACCTTCACTCCAAACAGGGAAGTTACCCGTGAAGAATTTGTTAAAATGCTTGTTGGCACCTTTGGTCTTCTTAATTCTGAAGCCAAAAACCCATTTGCCGACATTCCTTCCGGCGACTGGTGCGAAGCCTATGTAGCATCTGCCTTTGAGGCAGGCTTAACCAACGGCAGAGGCGACGGCACCTTTGGCAAAGGAGACACCCTTACCCGTCAGGATATGGCAGTTCTTGCCGCAAGATGTGCAAGCATTGCAGGTCTTGACCTTGGTGGCGACAAAAACTTGACCTTTGCCGATGAAGCAGACTTTGCGGCCTATGCAACAAACAGCATCTACACACTTGCCAAAGCCGGAATCATAAACGGCGTGGGAGAAGGAATATTTTCACCCGGTTCAAGCTGTACCCGTGTTATGGCGGCAAAGGTGTGCAGTGCACTTTTAGATTTGTATAAGGGAGGTGCTGTCAGATGATAAAAAAGCTTAGTGCAGTTCTCTTGGCATTTTTGATGATATTGCCATCTGTTGGCGTTCTTGCTTTTGAAGATACCGACGGCACCGATTATGCCAAAGCTGTCGACACCCTCGAAGCACTGGGCATTGTTAAGGGTTATGAAGACAAAAATTTTCACCCCGACGATTCGCTCACACGTGCTCAGTTTGCAGCTATGGTTGTCCGCCTCACCGACACCTCCGTATATGCTATTCCTGAAGGGCAGATTTTCTCCGATGTGAACAAAAAGCATTGGGCATTTGAATATGTCAATGCCGGTTATGCAATGGGATATTTTTCCGGTTATGGTGATGGCAGCTTTGCCCCTGATGGAATCATCACATTTGCCGAAGCAGTTAAGTCGATGGTCACAATGCTTGGCTATGGCAATGTTGCTGAGGCTTATGGGGGGTACCCCCATGGCTATATTAAAGTTGCCAATTCCGAAAAGCTTCTCACAGGCATTTCCGGTTATGATTCAAACACCATTAACCGAGGTGATGTGGCACTTCTTATTTACAATTGTCTCGATAAGCCCATGCTCATACAAACGAGCTTTGGCGGCGAAACCGAAAGGTATGAGCCCGATTCATCACGCACAATCCTCACCGAAGGTCTTGGATGCAACAAATATGAGGGCAGTGTTGAAGCTAACAAAATAACCGGTATCAATGGTTTTGAAGCTCTTGGCACCGATGAAGTGCTCATTGGAGGCAACAAGTTTTTGGTTGGCAAAAGCGGCATCGAGGATTACATAGGCTATGAGCTTGAGGTGTATGTCAAAGAAGACAAATTTAAAGATGAAAAAACGGTTATCTTTTTTGACATATCAGACGAAACACGAGTAATAAACGTTTCTCCCGATAACATCAACCCATCAACCAATCTTCGTAATTTTGTGTATGAAGAAGGCGACAAAACCAAAACCCTTGCTCTGAGCTATGACGTACAGGTGATAGTCAATTCCAAAAATGATCCGTTCTTCACTGTAGCCGACCTCACTCCCGCCTCCGGTAGTGTTACACTTTTGAGTCTCGACGGTGACAATACTGTTGATGTGATTCACGTTAAAAAATACACTCACTATGTGGTTAGTGCAGTTGATTCCGACAATCTCCAAATCTACGACGAATATGGCAAGTCGTCCATATGCCTTAAAGAAAAGGGAAAGGATATTTCCTACAAAATCATTCGTAAAGGATCGGTTGCCAAATTCAAAAACATATCCGTTGGTTCTGTGCTCTCCGTTCTTGCATCGGGCGATGGTACCTACTATGAAATAAACATTCTGGCAAACACAGTGCGCGGCACAGTCACCGCATTTGACGGCGAAGCCTACACCATAGGCGAAGCAAGCTACAAACGCAGCTGCGACTTGCCCGAATCGGAGAAAATAGAGCTTGGACAAAATGGCATTTTCTATCTCGACATAGAAAATAATATCATTCGTGTTGAGGCTGATTCTGCTATCGACAACACCTATGCTTATTTGCTCAATGCTAAAATTGCAACAGGTCTCGACAATACCCTTAGCTTTAAGCTTTTAAATGGCAAGGGCGAGGTTGTAGCGGTAGATGCATCAAACAAGGTTAAGTTTGCGGGTGAAATCAAGCCTGCGTCCGAAATAATTGCTCTGTTGGGCGGCGAAGGCTCTGTAACAAAGCAACCAATCAAATATGCATTAAACTCCGAAGGCAAGCTAATTGAGCTCGAACTTCCCGCATTGGCATTTTCAAAAGCAGACCGTCTCTATCGTTCCACCAAAATATTCGGTTATTCCGGCGAGGCGGGAGGCTTCCTTGTAAATGATGAAGAAACAACCATCTTCCGCGTTCCGGATGGCGGCGGTGCTGATGAAGAATACAGTGTTGTTACAAGCACTAACCTTGGCAACCGTGCTTCCTATTCGGTCGAAGCCTATGATTTTGAAGGGCTCACCGCTCACTGTGTTGTAATCTATGTGGCATCAGGCAGCAAGACCTTCAATGTTTTGGCTACCGACGATTGCTGCATAGTCAAGAGCGTGAGCAAGGTTATTGATGAAGATGGCATAGAAGCCACAAGGCTCGTGTTCCTAGAGCAGGGCAAAGAGAAAAAGCTGAGCATCAAAACCGATGCCACTCTCATGCAGGTCAACCTCAGAGAAAATGACCCTGCCACAGGCACTTACAAGATGACTCCCATCAAAGCCGATGAGCTAAAAGTTGGCGATGTGTTCCACTACACTGTCGATGCTCTTGGCAATATCAACGGTCTTGGCAGAATCTTCCCACAGGAGCCAACAAAATCACTCGACGAACAACCCGAATTCATCATTAGCCGAGGCTGGTCATTTGAAAAGGCATGGAGCAAGCCTCAGCTTGTTGCCGACGGCGGTATGCTTCTCACAATTGGCGGTATAGACTATCTCTACAGCATATCAAAGCCTGCAGGTGCAGTGTATGTGTGCTATGCAAAATCGGAGATTGTTAAAACCGGCACCTCTGCCGATATTCTTGACGTGGCTCATGCAGGTGCTGCAGCACCTTGGGTATTTGTTAAGACCAATACAGGTCTTGTTGATGATATAATCATCTATTACCCCGACAAATGATTTGATATTAATCTCGCAAGAGGCTAATATATATACACCTTGAAATTACAAAAATAATATTTTAATTTTTAGGAGGAATTATTTATGAAAAAAAGATTTTTATCACTGCTGCTCACAGCAGCACTCGTTGTTGGTCTTATCCCTGCAATGACCGCAGCTCCCGTTTTGGCTGCAGGCGGAACTGACTTTTTTGCCGATAACTTTGAAAACTATAATGTAGGTACTAAAGTTGTTGGCTCATCCTCAGAAGCACCACTCACAGATAAATCAGGCGTTGAAAAGTTCAGATTACGTGAAGCACTCACAGCAGAAATTGTGTCAGAAATCGGCTATGACGGAAAAATAACTCAGTGCCTTAGAGTAGATGTTCCCACAAGAACCACAGATAATAGTGCAGGGAGAATGTATTCAGCATCACACACCTCATCAAAATTCACGGGAAAATATGTTTATGAATTTAAAATCAAAGGAACCGCTACATATATTACTTTTAATCCTTTCAAGCTTGACAGTGAAGATGCTGCGTACAAATTTAACGGCACCACTATTGGATATAAGTCACTGTGGCCTGATTGGGCGTCTGTAAGAATTGTTGTTGATGCAGCTACAGATAAGTTTCTTGTATACATGAATGATGTTCTCGTATCATACAACGAAGGCACATGTGATTTGGATCAATTCAAAAATGCTTACTTCAATTTTAAATATTGTAATGGCGGTACTTACCTCTATATTGACGACATCCGTCTCTATCACACTCCCGACGCAACCGTAGCCACTGCTTCCCAGAAAGATGCAACAGATGTAGCCATTACAGCTAAACCCACAGTTACATTCACCGAAGCACTCCTCGACACAACCGCCAACAGTGATGCAACAGTAACTATCACCGACAAAACCAACGGCGGCAGCACTGCAGCACCTTTCTCAGTTGCAGCTGACGGAAAGTCACTCACCATCACCCCTGAAGGTGGCCTTGTGTATGGCACTGAGTATGAAATCGCACTCAATAATTTCAGAGATATATATGATGCAGCCATCACCGGTGATACCACATTCACCCTCACCACAATGGAAGAACCCAAATATGCTGCAACAGAACCTGTGTTCAAAAAACACCAACTCTTTGATGGTACTTCAAGTGTAATCACAGAGCTTGAAAACGGAGCAATTTCATGCGAATATTCTATCACCAACAATGAAGACGAAGCAAAACCCGTTTGCTTCCTCGTGGTTCTTTATGAAAACAACGAACTCAAACAGTTCCAGTTCAAAAACGAACAGGTTGCATCGGGTGCAACAGCCACATTCAGTGGCGGCTTCACAGTAGGTGATGCAGCAAACACCAGAATTCAGACCTTCATTTGGAACAGCCTCTCAGGCATGGGAGCACTTTCACCCAGCTACACATTCACAACCTCAGGTATGAATAACTAAAATATATAATAACTTAGTTGATTAATTTCGCAGGGACCGGCTTCCCCGTGACGGTCCGCCATATGGGCCCATACGGGCAAGCGTCCCTGCGTTGTTGTTTAACACCCAATTTGTAATAACGAAAAACTTTTGATTTAACAAAATCGACTCAGACTCAGATGCTTTTAAAACAGACTGTAGAGTAATAATATTTTAGTATGCATATTGATTTGATGAGATACAAATTATTGTTTAGCGAAGAGACTAGGCTATTGGATTTGTAGGGGCGGATGCCCACATCCGCCCGCATAGTATCATTAAACGGGTCGATGTGGGCATCGACCCCTACAACGCACAAATTAAGCCCATCGTTTGTAGGGTCCGT
>SVJL01000031.1 GCA_015068985.1 Oscillospiraceae bacterium | reverse complement strand
TGAAAAGAATTGTGAAGCTCAAAAGTATTGATATAAATTTCTTCATTCTAATGCTCCTTTTAAAACGGTGATAGCGAGCAGTCAGTTTTCAAACTGACTGTTCGCTGTTTTCCGTAAATTTTATTTTGCTATATTCTCACAGAAACGCATAAGAATCGCTGCAACCTGAGCACGGGTTGCTGTAGCTTTCGGTGAAAGTGTGGTATTGCTTGTGCCGTTCACAAGCTCTGCTTTGTTTGCCCATTTCATTGCATCAAGTGCCCAATCACTTACGTCATCTGCATCTGAAAAATGTGAAATATCTGCCTTATGGCTTACATCAAACCTAAGCATTTTTGCATAGCGATAGATAATAAGCGCCATTTGTTCACGAGTAATATCTTCATCAGGAGCAAATTTGTTCTCACTCACGCCTTTTACAATATTATTCTCTGTCGCCCATGCAACTGCATCAGAATACCACTGACCTTCAGGTACATCTGCAAAGTTATGATTGTTCGCTTTTTCTTCAGGCTTTGCCATTCTGTAAAGAACGGTTACGAGCATAGCCCTTGACATTTTGCTTTCAGGCTCAAACCCGTTATCTGTGCCTTGCATAAGATTATTTTCATACACATACTTTACAGATTCATAATGCCAATCATCTTTTTTAACATCGGCAAATGTGGTTTCGGCAAATATGTTCTTAACGTTTTCTTTCTTTTGTTCTTCTTTTGCTTCTTCCTTTGTTTTGTTGTTCCTGTTTGAAGAAGATGACGATGATGACCCCGAATAGAAAGGATCGCCTATATCTGCACCTAACTGACAAGTATATTGCCACTTAATTGTGTCACCATTTTTCACTTCAAAATCTGATGCTCCGTATTCAATAAATGTTTTATTGAGTGTAATCATCCAACCCGAGCCGACTCCGGCATCAAATTCACCAAAGGAATCATAACTAATGCCTTTAAGAGAGAAATCACCAATTGAAGCAAGATAAAATCCGTTCTTTGTAGTGCCTGTATGCTGATATGTGAAATTCATTGCATCAAGCAAGCGGAGAGTTACATCTGCAACTGTGTCACCTTTGGTAAATGGTACTCGTTTTGAAGAGATAATTGTACCGAGAGCCTTCGGATAAGTCACATTAGATTCGCCCTTCACTCGTTTTCCGTTGTCCGTAAAGCTGATATTTACATATCCGTCAATCTCATCGCCCGAAATATCCCATTCTGTCACCGAAGAACCACCCCCGATGCTTGTTTTTTCTTTAACCGTTAAAGTAACAGTATGTGCATCGCTTTCGGTTTCGGTATCTTTTGCAACAAAGGTTATTGTATATGTGCCAATGCTATCGGGCGTAAAAGTATAATAAGCATCTTCCACAGGAGTTGCTTCGCTGTCATTAACTTTTGCACTATATGTGAGAGCATCGTTATCACGGTCTGTGAAAACTGTTGACATACTGAGGGCGTATGTGCCTCCAAGATTAAGCGAGGCAGTTTTGGGGGCTTTTTCACGAATATATGGTGCTGTATTATCACTTGGAAGTGTAACCTTGTATGAATCTGCAGATGTTGCCATAAAGTCGCTTGCAAAAAATTCAAGCTCGTAAGTTCCGCCAAGCATGGGAGTGAAACTGTAATTTGCATCTGCCGATACCGCATCTTCGCCGTTTATTTTTACACTGAAATCAAGTTCATCACCATCTGCATCACAAAAGATAGGTGCAAGGTCAAGGTTATAGCTTTCACCTGCAACTATTTCGGCCACCATGGGTTCGTTCTGATTTTCTGCAAGTGCAGGAGTCTCATTTTCAACAGCATAACTTACAGCATAGGTTATATAGCTATTGCTTGTTGCTTTTGGATGGGCATTGTAAAGATACATTGTTCTTTTACCCATACCGTTTGATAATGTAGTTGTATATATTTTTGTATCGTTAGAACTGTTAAACGCATTTGATGTTGATAATTTCGGAAGTCCGTCGCTGTTTTGTGTCAAATCAAATGCAGCAGTAATCTTGCCGTTAGCTTCAAATGTACGAGGTAAACTCACAACTATATTTTTATCTTCAAGGGATGCTGTAAGCCCTTCAATTTTATCTCCTCCCTCGTCGGTAAACTCTACAAAGTTTACACTTCCGTTGGAGGTTGTAATATTAAGCCACAATCCGCTTTTTATTTCGGTTACTTCAACTGTAACCGTCACATAATCGAGGCAATCGCCCGTATCGTTTGAAGCACCGAAAACGAGAGAATGTGATCCTGCTGCATTGGAATTAAACGTATAAACACTACTTTCGAGAGGCGTTTTTTCATCATTTTCTACAAGATAAAAGTTTTTGGCAAAACTAAAATAGTCGTTCAGGTCAATTTTTATTCCAACACCGTTATATGTTTGTTTACGGTCTGTTTCAATCTTTCGTTCGGGTAGTGTTTCGGGTGCTTCGCCCAACAAAAAATTGATAGTGTAGGTGCAGCTTCCTTTGAGAGAACCCACATATTGCCCTGTAAGAGTCATAACAAGCTGAGCTTCACCGTTATTGAGTTTAACTGAGCCTATGTGACCGCTCATAGTGCATCTGTTGAGTGATGTACCAAATTCTACAGAAATTTCAGCATTCGGATTTGTAAAACCATCAAGGACTATGTTAACTGTTGTGTCATCTTCTGTTGCTTTCTCAACATTTGCACCATCAATTTTAATATTAATGGCTTTTGCATAATACCTTGAACGGGAATAAACAGTTTTGTCTGTAATGTCAACAACATTAGAGTTTATCACAGGTACTGATGAGTCTTCGGCGGTGGAGTTGACAGAATATGAACTGCCTTCAACCGATTGCGGCTCCGCTGTTATCATACTAATGAGCATAATAACTGTTAAAACAACACTAAGAATCTTTTTAATTTTCAATTTGATTCATTCCCTTCGTCTAAAAATTCAAGTTTGTTCAAGTTGTTCAGTGTATTTTTCACCTCCGGTTTTCTTACCGCAGGCAATAAAAAAACTGCGGTAATTTTTCTTTCAAAAAATTACCACAGCTGAGTTTTTCTGTGATGAATCACAATTCAGATGAGAATACGGCACAAAGCCCTGAAATATTACATTTCAGCACCTCAATCTGAAAACATCATTCCTATGCAAATGCGCACTTACGGAATAACATCAAAGCAGGTCTTGTGACTCGTGTTATATAGACAAATCGTCTGCATTTGTGCATTCTGCCTTCTCAGTTTCCCAATGACAGGTTTTAACCTTCAAACACACAAACTTCAACACATACACCGACAGTTATCGTTGAGGATTCGCACCCCATTCCCTTTTCACCGACTGCATCTTGACAAATGTCTTTTGCAACACAGCCGACACTCTGTGTGAAATATTAAATTTTAAAGCGAGTATATCACTTTTTTTGGGAAAAGTCAATCTTATAAATAATTTAGCTTTAGTATGCAACAGCTCTGTGCAGAAGCATTACCGTTTCGGCACGGGTAAGATTATCGTGAGGGTGAAGTTCACCGTATGAACCAACAACAAGTCCGAGTTCTATTGCAGCCGCAATATATTTTAGATTCTTTTGTTGAAGCTGCGAACAATCAGAGAATTTTTCATAAATAATGTTGGTGTTGGCATTTGAAACATCAATGTTCAATGCTTTAACAACAGATACGATAACATCCTCTCTCACAGCCGGAACCGGTTGCTTATCATCTTCGTCATAAGCAAAAAGACGATTAAGTAAAAGTGCAAAGTGTTCATATGTGATTGAATCATTCACTCCGAAATAACCATTGCCATAACCAAGCACAATGCCATTTTGTGCAAAAAGCGATATTTCGTTATGCGCCCAATGAGATGATGGAACATCGAGAAAAGTGATAGTTGTATTGTTGACTGTTTCATCGGAAACCGCTTCGGAATTATTCTTATTCTTCTCATCGGATTCATCTGTTTTTTCGGGAAGAGTGTCTTCTTTGATTTCTTCTTTTTTACTATCGGTTATATTTTCAGATTTCTGCTCCGATTCAGTGGTTTTGTTTTCTGTTGCCGATTCTGATATTTCTTCGGATTTGTCTATCGCATCTGACTCTTCTGTTTTTTGTGTGTACTCTTCTTTTGCTTTATTTTCAGCTTCCAGTCCGGCTTTATAGGTGTCACTTGTAAAATAATCTTCCAAGCTCAAACTATCCAGATTACCCGACAAATACTGAGTATCAAGAATGGTGCACGAAGAAAATTTTGTATCACTGCCATAAGAAATCAAAAAGCTCCTGCGCTGAATCTCCTTATTTTGATTTATGCCAATTCTCAACATATAATAGTTGATATTATTTGCATTCTTTTCATTAATTTCAAAATTATTGTGTATGAATCTTGTGGTATCAAAGGTTATAACATTATCAATTTCCTTGTTGTAGAAAACTTCGTATATTTCGGAAATATAGTATTTATTTGTAGATTTGTCATACAAGTAAAAGGCGTGCACATTGCCGCTCAATTCATTTGAATATTTACATATGCCCCACTCACGTTCTGCTCCTTGTTTAACACCATTCACAACAACACCATGATGAGTTGTTATTTTTTCGCTGTACAATTTTTCAAAATACGTGAGCTTATTGAGGTATTCAACGTTGTTGTCTACGGAAAACCATTCGGAAGGCAGGGTTCCTGTCTGATGATATTGTGACATATCAATATAATCTTCCCCAACAAAATCTGTAGTAGGTGTTTTCTCCATAACTGTCAAACTTTTTGCCAGCAGATTTTTATCAACGTTAACCTGAATCTTAAACATTCTATAATCTTCAAGTGCATCGTCGTAATATTCCACTCCGTTTGTATAATCCGTATCAAATTCCAAAAGACGATAATTTTCTGTAACAAACGTATTACTTAATGGTTTGGTTTCTGCGATTTTAAAAATCGTTTTAGAATCTGTTTCAAACACCAGATGATATAATGCCATTACTATATTCTTTTCACGCTTATATGTGCACACACCGAAAACCAAATCACTTTTACCCCAATATTTTACGCGAGCTTCATATAAAATTTTAAAATCCGAAACAGAAACAGGATTTTTCTTTCTATCAATTTCATTCTGCTCATTGATTTCATCCTGTTCCGAATCCCACTGTTCAATCCGTTTTGCCAATTCATCATATATTGAGCTGTCATTAAATTCAAAAAGCCCCTCTTTAAAAACTATTATTCCATCATCTGTTGATATGTTGTAGTTATACCATACGTATTTTTCGTCAAATCGAAGGTTGTAATTTTCACCATTTTTTATTTTGTAATCAAACTCGATTCCATCAATTGGATAATTTGGGTTATTTGCAGAGGTTATGTGTTCAGTAACATCAGAAACTATACAATTCAGATTATCATTCGAGAAAACACTAAGCAAATATTTTATTCCATCATCACCAATAACGTCTTTTCTTATACCAAACACATTTTTCCCATTATCAAATTTGTAGAGTGAACAATCCTCAACTTGAGTATAATCATATTCGTCTATTTCATATACTCCCTCCACACGGGTGAATCCGTCGGCATGCGAAACACACGTTAAAAACGATGTTACCATTGCCAAAACTAAAAGTGAGCACAATAATTTTTTCATATGAATTCCTCCTTGTAATTATTTCAAATTATTTTCTCTTGCATAATAGAAAAGATACTGCTGTGCCACACCTGCATAAGCACCAAAGTGAGACGAGGCAAATTGTTCTATTTTTTTCTGGCTTGCGTCATCGCCCAGATAGAGCGACTGCATTGTTCTTTTAACCCACACGTCTATCGGGAAGGCTTCCTTTTTGCCTCCGGAGAAAAGGAGCACGCAATCGGCAACTTTGGGGCCGACGCCCTTTATTTTCATAAGTTCTGATTTTGCGTCCTGATAGCTCATAGATGGTATTTTCTTCAGGCTGACCTCACCTGAAGAAAGCTTTGAAACAGCATCAACTATGTAGCCAGCTCTGTAGCCTGCCCTTAGGGGAGCAAGGTCTTGCTCGGTTATGTGTGACAGCTCTGCAAGAGTTGGAAAAGCAAAATATTCTTTGCCGTTATATTCTGTTTTTTTGCCATACATTTCGGAGAGCTTTTGAACAATTTTCTTTATGCGTGGAATGGCATTTTGAGTGGATATGATAAAAGATATCAAACACTCAAAAATCTCCTGATTTAGTATTTTTATTCCCCATCCAAAATCCATAGCAGTTTTGACGTTGGCATCAGAAACAAAAGTGTTTTTGATAAGGTTATAGTCTGTGTCTAAATCAAGATAATGTTTCCATTGACTTTCATATTCGGAAAGTGTTATATTTTTAATGACGAGTGTTGAATCAGCACACGAAATATTGACAGGTTTTGAAAATGCTATTCCTGTGTAGCTTCCATCACTTTCTTCTTCCCAACGAAAACACTGACCGCACATAAAAGTGTGGGTTGGATTAAAATCGGTTATTCCTTTAATAACCACCGAATTATTTTCTGATATGATTTCCATTTTTATCACCACAATAATTTTAACAAATATGAATGTTTATTTGCACATTTTTATTTAAGGTGTCATATTTTTTTAAATTAGCTGTCATTTAACCGTAATATACAATAATTTTTGTGTAATATTTTTTATTAAAAGTGTAAAAAAAAGTTTCTTTTTTTTAATTTATGTGATATAATAGAATGAATTATAATTATTTTGGCAAAGGAGCCTGACCAATTATTATGAAAAAGAAAATTTGCGTGCTTTTCGGCGGAGAATCAACAGAGTATGAAGTTTCGTTAAAATCGGCATATTCTGTATTATCCAATCTTGACAAAGAACTGTTTGATGTTATAACAGTCGGAATAAGAAAAGACGGAAAATGGTTTTTGTTTGAGGGAGACTATGCCCTCATACCAGACGACAAATGGTATGATGACAGTTTGATGCCCGTTAGCATAATGCACGGGTGCAAAGAGTCGGCACTTATTGGCACTCTTCCCGACAATACATACAGAAAAATAGATTTTGATGTTGCTTTTCCGGTTCTTCACGGCAAAAACGGTGAAGACGGCACAATTCAGGGATTGTTTGAACTTGCGTCTATAAAATATGCCGGAGTTGGCGTTATTGCATCAAGCGTTGGTATGGACAAAACTTTTACAAAAATAATCTTCAAAAATGCCGGCATTGCTCAGGCTGATTGGGTAGTAATTGCCAAACACGAACTTGATATGCTCAACGAAAAAATAGACGAAATTGAAAATAAGCTTGGATATCCTGTGTTTATTAAACCTGCAAACGCCGGCTCTTCAATTGGCATTGGCAAAGCTAAAAACAGAGACGAGCTTAAAAGTGCAATTGACGAAGCATTCAGGTTTGACCGAAAAATACTTGTTGAAGAGTTTTTGACAGGTCACGAGGTTGAGTGTGCTGTTCTTGGCAACCGAGGCAACATTAAAGCCTCGTGTGTTGGCGAGATAGTTGCATCACAAGAATTTTACACATATGATGCAAAATATAACGGCGATTGCCCAAGTGAGCTCTATATTCCGGCTAAAATTGAAGAAAAATACTCAGAGCAGGTGCGTAAAAATGCCATAAAAGCATTTGAAGCTCTTGACGGAAAGGGTCTTTCGAGAGTTGACTTTTTTGTTGATGAAGAAAAAAACAAGGTTTGCATCAACGAAATCAACACCCTGCCGGGCTTTACCAACATCAGTATGTATCCAAAGCTTTTTGAAGCATCGGGGATTCCATACAAAGAGCTTTTAACCAAAATCATAAATATTGCAATGGAAGAATAAGTGGAGAAGATAAATGGATAACAAATACATTGTTTCGATAAAAGGTCTTCAGGAATATGACAACGAAGACGAAAACACAGACATCAGTCTCACAACAGAGGCAGAATTTGAGCTTCAGGACGGAGTGTATTTTATAGATTATGAAGAATCGGAAATAACAGGTCTTGAGGGCACCAAAACATCAATTGAAATTGGCGATAACTATGTGTCGCTTCTCAGAAACGGTTCGGTAAACACTCAGATGCTTTTTATGAAAGACCGAAAAACATCGTCATACTACAACACCCCCTACGGTGATTTTATGATAGGAATTTTTACCGATAATCTCGACATTGACATAACAAACAATGGCGGCAGAGTTAACGTTGATTATTATCTGGACATAAACAACTCGAAAACCAGTAAAAACAACTTTGAAATCGAAATCAGGAGGCAGAACTCATGAAAAACGTTATAGCAGAAACAAAAGAACAAATTATTACCACTGTTAAAAATGCAGTTGCAAATTTGGCATCGGAGCTTCCCGTTGATGCAGTACTTATTGAAAACGCCTGCAAAGTGGAAATCGAAGCCGAAATTCCAAAAGACAAAACCCACGGCGATTTTTCGACCAACATTGCAATGAAGCTCACAAAAGTGCTTAAAAATTCACCTGTAAACATTGCAAACGCTCTTATCAAGGTTATGAACACAGAGGGCACCTATATTGAAAAAGTTGAAATTGCAGGCCCCGGATTCATTAATTTTTATTTAACCAAAAAAAGAATTTATGACGCTCTCAAATCAGCTTATGAGCTTGGTGATGAATTTGGCAGGCTTGACGTTGGCAAAGGCAAAAAGGTTATGGTTGAATTTGTTAGTGCAAATCCCACAGGGCCAATGCACATGGGCAACGCACGCGGCGGTGCTTTGGGCGACAGCCTTGCAAGCGTGCTCGACATGGCAGGCTACGATGTTACACGAGAGTTTTATATTAACGACGCCGGTGCACAAATCGAAAAATTTGCAAACTCTTTGGAAGCACGCTACATTCAGGCTCTGAAAGGTGAAGATGCAGTCGAATTTTCTGATGACTGGTATCAGGGCAACGACATTAAGGTGCATGCTGCAAACTTCATAGAGCTATTTGGTGACAAATATCTTGAATGTTCAAGCGAAGAAAGAAAAGACGCTCTTGTTGCCTATGGTCTTGAAAAAAACATAGCAAAGCTAAAATCTGACCTTTCAGATTATCGCATCAACTATGATGTTTGGTTCAACGAAAGCAAGATTCACGAAAACGGTGAAGTTGCCGAAACAATTGAGCTTCTCAGAAAAAGTGATCTCACATACGAAAAAGACGGAGCACTCTGGTTCAAATCAACAGAGTTCGGAAGCGAAAAAGACGATGTGCTCATAAGAGCCAACGGCTTCCCCACCTATTTTGCAGTTGACATTGCATACCACCGCAACAAATTTGAAAAAAGAGGATTCGACAAGGTTATCAACATCTGGGGTGCCGACCATCACGGTCACGTTGCAAGAATGAAGGGTGCTATGGATGCAATTGGTTGTGACGGTTCAAAGCTCGACATTATCATTATGCAGCTTGTGCGTCTCGTAAAACAGGGCGAGGCTGTGAGAATGTCGAAGAGAACAGGCGAAATGATAACTCTTTCCGACCTTGTTGAAGACATCGGCATTGATGCCGCAAGATTTTTCTTTAACCTCCGTCAGGCAGGCAGCCATCTTGAATTTGACCTTGACCTTGCGATTGCTCAAAACAACGATAACCCCGTATTTTACGTACAATACGCTCACGCAAGAATTGCAAGCATAATCAGAAACCTTGCAGAAGAAGGCACAAAGCTTGCAGACATCAACGATATTGACCTTGAGCTTCTTAAGGAAGATGCAGAAATTGAGCTTATTGAAAAAATTATCTCCTACCCCAACGAAATATACTTAAGCTCTGTTTCGATGGAACCAAGCAAACTCACAAGATACGTTATGGATCTTTCGGCACTGTTCCATTCTTTCTACAACAGCTGCAGAGTTAAATGTGATGACGAAAAGCTTATGCAGGCTCGTTTGATGCTTTGCCACACAACAAAAAATATTATTAAAAATGTGTTTGCAATATTAAAAATTGATGCACCCGAAAAAATGTGATTAAACTAAAGAAAGGATGCGGAAACACTATGAAAAATTGTGCTAAAAAGTATATATCACTGTTTTTGGCAATAGTGTGTTCCTTCTGTTTTGCATTTTCGGTTCCTGTTTTTGCAAATGAAAATGCACAGGCAACACCTCAGACAGAACAAGCCATGACCGGTGATGAAGCAGCAAAATATCTTGATGCTGCGGTTTTGCTTATTATGTCGAGATACAAATTTGACACATCAAGAGAATCGATATATAAAGATACTCTCCGCACACTACTTAAAGAACACCCTGAGCTTTTGGAAACTGTTCTTGAATCGATGTTTGGCTCTTTGGACAAATATTCTACATACTACACTCAGGAAGAACTCGACAGCTTTTTTAACGCTGTGAGCAGTGAATTTTGCGGAATTGGTGTTATTATCACAACAGTTGACGAGGGACTTTTTGTAACAAAGGTATACGACAACTCCCCCGCAAAGATAGCCGGACTAATGATTGGCGACATCATAATAAAGGTTGACGATATCTCCCTTGCCGGCGTAGACGTTAGCGTTGCACAGTCTAAAATTCAAGGACCCGAAGACACTGCAGTTAATCTGACAATCAAGAGGGGCGACTCATGTTTTGAAATTAACCCCATAAGAAAAAAAGTCATAATCGAGCCCGGTTTTTATCAGGCAATCGAAAATGACACAATTGGTTACATTTCTCTCTCAGATTTTTATGACCATACCAACGATATGATAAATGCTGCACTGGAAAGTTTTGATTCAAAGGGAATCAAGGATATTATTATTGACCTCAGAAACAATCCCGGCGGTTCGCTCAAGGTTTTGGTTGAAATGTGCAATCATTTTATCCCTGCAGGTCCGGTTATACATCTGGACTACAAAAACCCTTTCAACAACTACACCTTCTATTCAGAAAACCCTGAGGTAAAATATAACTTGGCTGTTCTTGTTAACGGCAACAGTGCAAGTGCATCGGAGGCATTTGCCGCAGCTGTTAAAGACACTCGTGTTGGAATTATTGTTGGCGAAAACACCTTCGGTAAAGGAACAATGCAAAATGTTGTTGACTTTAAGGTTATTGGCGGTGTTAAAATAACCGAGGCTGAATTTTTATCGCCAAACAGAAACAAAATAAACGAAATTGGTGTTGCACCCGATGTTGAAGTTGAAGACAAGGTTGTTGAATATCATCACTCAAACTTTGAAAAAATAACCTACGACCGTGTGATGAAGCCCGGTGACACAGGTAAAGACGTTTTTGCTGTTGAAGAGCGTTTGTATTATCTCGGCTTTGAAATAGGCGTTCCTGATGAAGTGTTTGACGAAAAAACCGCAGAAGCCGTATTTAACTTCCAGAAATATACCGACCTCTACCCTTACGGTCAGGCCGACATAACAACTCAGCTCAAGCTCGAAGAAGTGCTTAACGGCGGCAAGGTTACCGAAAACAACACCTTTAAAAAGGCTGTTGAAATTTTTAAAAGCGGAACATGGAAAAACTATCTTCCAAGAGAGTGATTATTACGGCTAAGAAACACAGATAATCCAAAACCAATAATTACGGCATACATAGTGCCGTAAAGCCACAGCATCACACACACAAGCGATGCCATTGCACCATATACGGCACGGTAGTTTGTAAAATTTGTTATATAGACCGAAAAGCCAAAGGTGAACACACAAATAACGCCGGATGATCCAAGAGATGAAACTAAAGTGTGTTTCAATTTTATTGGATTCCTCCGGCGTTTTCCGTCAGTTTCCCAATTTGGCAACAAACGGTATAAAAATGTTATGATAACAAAAAGTACCGCCGGCAAAAATAATGTTTTTATTATATTTAGCAAAAAATAATATTTGAATAAACCGGGGAATGCTTTGGTAAAAATTAAAAACATATTGTTTCCGAACAACCCGATTATTGTGAGCATCGAAATCAGAGCTGCAAACGCAACAGAAAGCACCAGGCTTCTTAATCTTTTTTTAAAATATCCGCTTGGAGATGCGAAAGCCAAAACAGACTGAAACCCTTCCGAAAGAGCATGAAAAGCTCTTCCTGCAGACCAGGCGACAAAGAGCGTGCCAAAAGATATTACACCCGTTAATGACACGTCATAATCATATGGCATTATCAATTTGCCAAGCAAGTCAAATTCAACCCCCGAGAGCCTCAAAAAACAGCTCACAAGCTCTGCAAGCGGCAAAAAGGAAAGTATCATAAAAAAAGCGGATTGTGCCGCAAAAGCACCAATATGAGCTTTATTTATTGCTTTGATTATTTTTATTGCTTTTTGGTATAAAACTTTTAACAAGCAAACTCCCCCTGCAACATATGTATTATTAATAACAGGAGAAATGAATAATGGATAACTTATGGAAAGGTCAAAAATGCAGACTGAGAGCTGCCACCGAAAAAGATACAGTTTTGTTTATTGACAAAAACGGTGATTACGATACCGAAACTTTAAGACGCTATGACTATATTGACTTCCCCTTTTCGCAGGAACAGATTTCATATCAGCTTGCCAACTTTGATAAAAACAAAACAACAAAAGATGAGTTTTTGTTTGTGATAGAAACTCTAAAAGGCGAAGTTGCCGGTTTGATTACAGCCTTTGACTGCAGTCAAAGAAACGGAACTTTTAAATTTGGTCTGTTTGTTTTAGAAAATTTCAGAGGAGCTCATCTTGCATCGGAAGCAGTTAACATTTTGTTGAACTATTATTTTAATGAACTAAGATACAACAAGGCAAACGTGTATATTTATGACTACAACACACCCTCACTGCGTTTTCACGAAAAGCTCGGATTTATAAAAGAAGGTCAGCTTCGCCAAATGGCATATTCAAACGGTGCCTATCACGATACTATCTATATGGGCTTACTGAAAGATGAATTTAACAAAGCCAATCCGTTAAAAGCTCTTTAAAGACAAACGAAAAAGATGCTTTGGGTATGCTTTGGGCACACACAAGATTGATTGTCTTGTATTCATTTCCGTTAAGAAAAACTGTAAGAGTTCCGGCAACGTCACCAGCGTTTACCGGAGCTTTTATTTTTTTGTTTGGATTGGTAACAACTTCAAATTCGCATTTATCATTTTTCGCCGTCACAACATTACAATTTTCTGCCGGCATCACATCGACCATTTTTTCGGTTCCCTTTTCAACCCGTATGCTGCCAACACCATCGTCACACGATACAGGTTGAGTAACAGCAAAGGTTGAAAAACCATAATTTAGCAGTGCAGATGCGTCTGCCTGACGACTCTTGGAAGTTTCTGCTGCCATAATAACGGCAATAAGGTGCATGTTGTCTCTTTTGGCAGTAGCACTTATGCAAAATCCGGCTTTGCTTGTGCTACCTGTTTTTAGCCCCGTTGAACCTTCATAAAACCTGACGAGCTTATTTGTGTTTGAAAGAGTGAAAGCCCCCCCGCGAAGAGAGTCCATCCAGATTGTTGTGTAGGTGAAAATGTCGGGATGTTTCATAAGCTCACGAGACATCAGAGCAATGTCGTAGGCTGTTGAATAATGGCCGTCGGCATCAAGACCGTTGCAGTTAACAAAGTTAGTGTTTGTCATACCAAGCTCGGCAGCTCTTTGGTTCATACGCTGCACAAATGCTGCCTCGGTTCCGCTTATATGTTCACCAAGAGCAACAGCCGCATCATTACCCGAGGCAACAGCAACCCCCTTCAGGATGTCGGTCACAGACATCTGTTCTCCCTCTTCAAGAAAGATTGTTGAGCCGCCATAGCTTTTGGCATGAGCGCTGGCAGTTATTATGTCGTCATAAGAAAGATTTCCTGCATCAATTTCTTCCATGGCAATGAGCATTGTCATTATTTTTGTAACACTTGCCATTGGCTTTTTTTCGTGAGGATTTTTTTCGTATAAAATTTCCCCTGTTGAATAGTCCATCAAAAGTGCCGATGGTGCACTGATCTCCGGTGCAATTGTTTCGGCATATACAGGTGTTAGCAAGCTTAAAACAATTATCACAGTGCAAAGTATTAATAATTTTGGTTTATACATTAAACATCACCCATACATACATATGTTATGGGACAAATTGTTTATTACCCGTTATTATGATATAAATTGAGATATATCACAGCTTTTTAGCCACGAAAGATACACCTCGGGATAGTGAGGTGCAGAAACTGCCGTTATTGTCTCTTCTTTGAAAGCCAACAACAAATCGGACAAAACCCTTACAGGCATCTGGCTGATTTGAGATTCATCGGGCTGAGGTACAGAATGAATATTTGCCAGAACCATAAAATTGTTTAAGTGCCGAGGAAGCTCAATTCCAATCTCGTCGATTGAGATAATCATCGAATTATCAGACAATGCCTTCAAAGCTTTTCTGGCTCTGTCACCATATTTTTCAATAACATAATCAGAAAATTTAGGTTTTACCCATTTATTGTTTTTCAGCTCTTTGTGGTTACTGTATTCTGCCATATCACGAAAAACAGGTTCGTAGATTCTGTTAAATTCACCTCTGCCATTGGTTAATGATAATATTGCATCGGTAAGACTTTTTATTACATCGCCATCGGTATAGCTAATCGTTTTTCCTGTGAGCGATTCATAATATGAGCCGACATTTTCATATAATATTTTAACATCTTCGCTGTTGTCATGCAGAGGAAATACAATATTTGTACCAAATTTTCCAAATCCCCATTCAACAGGAGGAATGGAGGTAACGGTGTCGTATGGATTAATTATGTTAAAAATGCCATTACCATAAAGGTCTGATGTTTTGGCAGTCGTTGTGTTTGGAGTTGCAAATGTATAGGCAAAAATGTCACCAATTTTTTTTGAACAATATTTTTCGGCAAGAAGATTGGCTACCGCTGCTCCCCTGCTATATCCGCATATCAGTAGTTTTAAAGATTTGCCCGAAAAATGTTTGTTTAAATATTGGTCAACATATTTTTCAACATAGGCTGCGGTGTTGGCAAAGCCATTATGATTAACCATATCGTCAGATCCAACAAAAAAATTGTCGGACCATTCAGCTCCGTAGCCTCCGCCCCTGATTATAACAGCAATCAAGCTTGAGTTAGTATTATGAAGTTTTTTTGATGCTATGGCAAATGCCGCCTTGGATGATGTGTTATTGAGAGATGCGTTGTAACCATAGAATTCTGCATTTTTAAAATTGAGCTTGTTTAGCAAGGTGCTGATGTTTTTTTCACGACCCACATTCCCTTCAACTCCCCAGTTTGCAACCGTATCACCACTCGAAAAACCCGAAACCGAAAGTGCAAAAGACAACTTTGCAATATCTTGCGAAAATTTTTCGGATGATATTTGAAACATAGAATCCGAATACCACACAGTGTCGGATATTTCAACTCCTTCGCCGCCTACAAAAGTATATTCTGCATCAAATTTCTTGCTTCCGGAATTATTGTTAACATTTTTTTCCTGACGTGCTACTGTAGAGCAGGCTGAAGTTATGAATGAAAAGACGATGATGTGTGATATTATTAATATGTGTAAAAGCTTTTGTTTCATTTTGACCTCCAAGTGTGATATGACATATTTAATATTATTTTACACCAAAGAGTAAAAAATACAAGCATGTGACTAAAAATCAATTATGTGTCGTTTGACAAAAATACTTAGTTGATGTATAATTGTGTAAGCAGTTAATAATGCAGAGGTGAGATAAATGGCAAAAAACAATGAACGCGACTGGGAAAGAGACACTCTTCGTATGAAGCCGGTTGCGGCAAATTCAAAATCTTCCCCTATCGAAAACGAGTTAAGCGGTTCAGCATCAAGGCATAACAGCTTTGAATCGGATGATAGTTCAAATAATAAGTATATTATCATTTTAACAGTTGTTATCACTCTTGTTGTTGCTTTATCTATTTTGCTTTTGGTTATGAACACGCTTTCTCCAAACACAAACAATATAGATGAACAGCAAGATGGCATGACAAATAATCCGGCAATTGAATCACCTCAAAAAAATCCTCTTGATGATTTGCTTATTGACAATGCAGATGACAACGAGCCCGAACCTGAGCCTCCACCGGTTGAAGAACTTACGCCCGAACCCGAGGCCGAACAACCATCAACACCACCCGAATCCGAACCGCAAACTCAGGAACCGCAAGGTCAACCGGAGCAAGCTCCAACCGCCCCGGCACCCGAGGCACCCACTGCTCCAACCCCCGAAAGTGCTCCGTCTGCTTCGGCTCCGCAAGCTCAGCAGCCGTCGCCTCAATCGCCGGCCGAGCCTCAATCACCCGATGGTGCAAATGCATCACCATCGTCGCCGACGGCACCCGATGCAATGCAGCAACCGGCTGTTTAATGAATGTCTAAATGAAAAGGCAGGAACTTTTGAAAAGTTCCTGCCTTAATTTTATAATTTATTTATCTCTGAACACGACCTGAGCCGTCACCGCCAACGAGGTTATCAACCTCTGCACGTGTAACAAGGTTCATATCGCCGGGGATGGTGTGCTTGAGCGCAGATGCAGCAACACCATATTCGAGAGCTGCTTTAAAATCTTTGCCATCGAGCATACCGCAAATAACACCTGCTGCGAAGCTGTCGCCACCGCCAACACGGTCAACGATTGGAGCTATGCGATATTCTCTTGAATGATAAAACTCTTTGGTGTCACGGCTATAGATACAAGCTGACCAGCCATTATCGGATGCAGAATGAGACACACGCAACGACGAAATAACATATTCGAAGTTAAACTTTTCTACCATCTGTTCAAAAATGCTCTTGTAACCTGCAAGTTCAAGTTCGCCGCTTGTCACATCAGTTTCGCCGGGTTTGAAACCGAGAACTTTTTCGGCATCTTCTTCGTTACCAATGCACACGTCAACATACTGCATAAGGTTTGTCATTATACGCTGAGCTTTTTCGCTTGACCAGAGTTTTTTTCTGAAGTTAAGGTCACAGCTAACTTTTACGCCTTTTGCTTTTGCAGCTTTAAGGGCAATTTCGGTGAGCTCTGCAGCTTTATCGGAAACTGCAGGTGTGATGCCTGTGAAGTGGAACCAATCGCAACCATCGAAGATTTTGTCAAAGTCAAAATCTTCAGCTTCTGCTGTTGCAATTGAAGAATGTGCTCTGTCGTACACAACGTTGGAAGCTCTCATAGCAGCACCGGTTTCGAGGAAGTAGATACCGAGTCTTTCGCCGCCGCGGGGAATGTTGTCGGTCTTAACGTTCATTTTACGAAGCGCAGCAACAGCACATTCACCGATTGGGTTTGCAGGAACTTTTGTTACAAATTCTGCATCGTGACCATAGTTTGCAAGCGATACAGCAACATTGGCTTCACCGCCGCCATAGCAAACGTCAAATTCGTCTGCCTGAATAAATCTTTCGTTATTGGGAGTTGAAAGACGAAGCATAATTTCGCCCATTGTTACAACTTTAGCCATTTTTGTTTCCTCCGAATTCTGTATATATTATTTTGCTCTTGCAATTTTAATGTTTTCAACAAACTGTTTTGCAGTTTCGGTGATGAGCTCATAATTGCCTGTTTTTGCACCGGCTGTGAGAGCTCCGCCTGCACCAACTGCTACAACGCCGGCTTTAATCCATTCGCCAACATTGTTAACATCAACACCGCCTGTGGGCATAATGTTTGCCTGAGGGATGGGGCCCTTTATTGCTTTTACCATACCGGGGCCAAAAGCATCGCCGGGGAAGAGTTTGATTATGTCGCATCCGAGCTCAAGAGCTTTTACAACATCGTGAATTGTCATACATCCGGGCATACAGGGAACTGCATATCTGTTACAAAGCTTGATTGTGTCTTCGTCAAAATAAGGACTAACAATATACTGTGCACCAGAAAGAATTGCAATACGGGCAGTTTCTGCATCGAGAACTGTGCCTGCACCGAGGATAATGTCATTGTCTGTATAGTGGTTAGAGAGTTCTTCAATAACCTTGTGAGCCTTAGGAACTGTGAATGTCATTTCTATGGCAGGCACACCGCCGGCTATGCAGGCATCGGTGATTTTCATTGCTTTGTCGGCATTTTCAGCTCTGACAACAGCAAC
>SVJL01000030.1 GCA_015068985.1 Oscillospiraceae bacterium | reverse complement strand
AAAAACACTAACTTAATTTACTGAATTAAAAGCATTTCGCTTCAACTCAAATTCTCTTTTCGAGAACCTCTTATACTGTTCATTTTTCAAAGATCAAAACGGTGTCGCGTCAAGCGACTTGTATATGATAACACAAGGGGGTTTATTTGTCAACAAAAAAATCTGATTTTTTTTACTTTTATTAACATTGTCGAACAGATGACGGCGTTTATGGGAAACAGTGAGTAAATTTTCACAAACAGTAATAAAACAAGTTAATGATATACAGATTTTTGAAGAATTTTTAAAACAACTATGGAATTTTTAATATAAATGTGATATCATATGCTTATGTACTATAATATTATTGATGCGGAGAGTATTAAAAATGAAAAAAATTGCATTATTGCTATTGGTTTTTTTATATACGCTTAGTCTCTTTTCGGTTTGTATGTGTGCTTTGGCAGAAGAAACACAGCCCCCTGAACCCGGCATCTATTCACCTCATGCCAAATATATGCTGATGGTTGATGTTCAGTCGGATACAGTAATGTATGAAGCAAACGCTGATGCAACATTCAGTCCCGGTGGACTGACAAAAATTCTTACGGCTATAACAGCAATAGAGAACTATGGCGACCTTTCAAAAAAAATCACCGTCAAAAAAGGATATTATGAAAAATACAACTACAAAGACGGAAACATTGGTCTGAAATACGACGAGGTGATGAGTGCAAAAAATATGATTGAAGGGTTGCTCCTCTATGACGCCGGCGATTGTGCCTATGCACTTGCTCATAATATTGGATACAAAAAATTTATAAAGTCGATGAACGACATTGCAAAAAAAGCCGGTGCAACAAACAGTGCTTTCTCGAATCCTGATGGTTGCGAAGACGATAACCACAAGACGACTCTGCGGGATATGTATCTGATTACAAAATATGCTATGCAAAACGAGTTTTTCTCAGAGGTTTTTGGGGCAGACAGAATAGAGATTGGTGCAACAAACAAATCGGACATAAGAATTTTGTTTAATAAGAATCAATTTTTAAGCAACTATTATTCTCTTGACAATTTTAACCCCAACATAAACGGTGCAAAATCGTATACAAACTCTAATGAGGATTGCGGCATTGTTGCGAACTACAAAACACCATCCAACGACATTTTAATATTGTGTGCAAAATCAGACATTGAGTCCCCTATTGTGTATGCATATGATGATGTTGAATACCTTATAAAATACGCAACAGAAAATTACTCGAAACACACCTTGCTTGCTGCCGAAGAATTTGTTTCGGAAGTAAACGTTCCAAATGCAAAAGGCAAAAAAAGATTGCTCCTTGTTAACGAAAAAGAAATCCGAACGGTTTTGGAGAACAACCATGACGCTTCTAAACTACAAACCAAAACAATTGTCAACGAAAAAATAAGAGCACCCATAAAAAAGGGCGATGTGTTGGGTAAGACCGAAATATATTACGGCGACAAGAAATGCGGATCGAGCAATTTGCTGGCGTATTCTGATGTGGAAAGCAGCTTTTTTGTGTATATGGGTTACATAGGCGGTATTATTTTTGGTTCATTCTATTTTAAACTGATTATTATTGCTTTCATTGCAGTATTTGCGATAAGAGCAATAAACATTAATAAAGGTAAGAGAAAATAAGAAAGGGTCCGGTAAAAAATCCACGTGATTTTTTGCCAGACCCTTTTACATCATAAATCCAATTATAAACGTTGCAACAGAATAGATTGCATATGCAATGAGCCCGAAATTTGCAACAAGCGTCTTAGACGGAAGTTCCAACACACCTCTTTGGCAATAACAATGGAGGTTCTTTATTCCTTTTATCACAAATATAATTCCAAAAGGAACCGTTGCAATGTATGCCAGACTATAGAGTGAAGACGCAAGATTATCTATAAGATACGGCGATTTGGCAAGCTCTGCAAAATAAACAGACACAACAGATCCTATAAAATTAAGAATTGAATGAAGAACAATTGTGTAGCGAAGTTTTCCATACACGCAATATACATATGCCAAAATCATACCTGCTGCCGAAGCATAGAAAAACTGATAAAAATTGCCATGAAATGCACCAAACACTATGCCGGATACTATGATAGAAAATACTGTTCCATAGCGACCTGTTTTGTTGATAAACAGTTTTCTGAATAAAAGCTCTTCACTTATGGGAGCAACAATAACTACCGAGACAAAAATTTCTGACAAAGAATAATTCTGAAGTACTTCATCAACAGAATTTGTAAGCTCACGACCTATAAACGAGCCAACCCAAAATGACATATAATTGCCAGCAATAGCACCCAAAAACATTACTGCAATTAGAGAAACAATTATTTTTACAAATGACGCTGCCGTCATCTTTTTGGATGCAAGTGGCTTTTGAGATGGAGATTTGCCTGAGAAAGCGATAAAAAACGCTATTGTGATGAAGGTGTAGGAATCGTTTAAAAGAAGCTGAAGTGCATGATTGGTTTCGTAGCCGTGAACAAAAAGTGACAGCAAAATACTGACACAGAAAACCGCCACATATGCACAAATTGCCGACAAGGTTAACACGCCAAAAATTCTTGAAACATTTTTCTTTTCGTGTGCAATTATTTCGGGAGTGTCAACACAAGTATTGATATTTGATAAATTATTTGGTTCCATTTGCTCACCGCCTTTGTTTAATTGTACATCATAAATCCGTTTTTGTCAAACAACACACGATTTAAAATATATAAAGAAGGGAATGTAAAAATCACGAGGATTTTTACATTCCCACTTTGTTGTTTTATTATTTTGCAATTTTGGGAAGGCTTGCTGCTGCAACAGACTGACCAACTCTTCTTGCTTTTTCGTCAGGGATGTGAAGTTCAACTTTTTTGGCAAGCTCGGGAAATTCGGTGTTTAACACTTCGTTTGCTTTTGAAAGAAGAATTGTGCCACCTTTACCACTTGTTACACGACCCATAATGAGAACGTGTTTGATATCATAAAACAGTGAGTAATATGCAATTGCATAGCCAAAATATGTGCCGATTGTATCGTAGATATCGGCAGCACGGCTATCGTCATTTTCCATAAGTCCCTGAACAACTTTGAGTTTTTCGGCAGGAGAAAGAGCTTCGTCAAGTTCGATGCCTGCTTTGGGAGCAAGCTTGATTACGGCGTCCTGAGAGAAATATTTAACGCCGCAGCCATAGTCACCGCTCCACTCGTCTACCATTGCACCCTTGTTATAATCTACGGGAACAAATGCAAGTTCATTGAGCCAACCTGTGATGTTGCCGTCTTTGTCAACATAGCCGGCAGCTTCGCTTGTGCCCATTGCAACGCCCATTACGTTATTATCTTCCAGACTCATAGCACCTGCAAGAGCTGTAACATCGCCATCATTTGCAACTTCAACAGGCACATCGCCTATTTCTTTTGCAACGTCGATATACATATTTTTAACATACTTTTCAAAATCTTCATCTGATACCTTGAGGAACAGTGATGCAACCATGATTTTGTTGTCAATATACACACCTGCAGAGGATACACCGATAGCATCTACTCTTGGCATATGGGATGCGGCTGTTTTCATTGCGCTGAGAATGCCTTCATAGTGATATTTGGGATCGCTCTGGAGTTTGGGGAACCAAACAACTTCTTCAGAATATACTGTCTCACCGTTTACTACAGCAGAAACCTTACGGTCACTTCCGCCGGCATCAAAGCCAATACGGCAACCATCGAGGTGACGGCCAACAGGAGATGAAACATCGTTCTCTTTTGGTGCATCTGCAATGTTTTCTACATATACAACTTCAAAGGGACTCTCATATACACGAGCCATAAAGTTATAGTCAAATTCTCTTGCACCGCCAACAGAATAATCGGCTGCAATGCGGTCGTAGATGTATTTTGAGCCGGCAATATACACCTTGTATCCACCTTTTGCCCAAAGAAGAGTTTTGATTATTCTTTCGGCAATACCATAGTTTTCTTCGTCGTGGCCTGTGTTTTCTTTGTAGATATCGAGATTATACACTGCCACAAGTCCGTTATTTCTTTCAACAGAAATAACAAGTTTCTGAGATTCTGCTTTTGCTACTGCTGCCTTAAAGTCATTAATGACTTTAATCATTGGCAAAAATTCCGGTTCAAGTTTTGCAATCATTTTTATTCTCCTTAAAAAATTATTTTGTGTATCTTACTTCTCCATCGAGAATTGTTGTGAATACGTTGAATTTATCATCAACTATTATGATATCTGCACGTTTGCCCTCATCAATTGAGCCCACCTCATCATCAACGCCAAGAGCTTTGGCAGGATTGAGTGATGCACAGGCAACAGCATCATAGATTTCGAGCTTGGAGTTTTCGTAGAGATTGCGGACAGCTTCGTTGAGATTGAGAACACTGCCGGCAATTGTGCCGTCGGGCATAAGGCACTTAATGCCCTCTTTGTGAAGAGGCTGGCCACCGAGAGTGTAGTCGCCGTCGGGCATACCGCCCGCTCTGATACAGTCGGTGATAAGACAGAGCTTTTCACCTTTAAGCTTGGCAACCATATTAAAAAGGCCTTTGTTAACGTGGAAGGTGTCGGCAATGAGTTCAACACTTACGCCGTCGTCGGAAAGTGCTGCACCAACAACACCGGGGCTACGATGAGAAAGAGCTGTCATAGCATTGAAAAGATGCGTTGTGTGACTAACGCCTTTATTAATTCCTTCAACAGCCTCCTCATATGACGCATCAGTGTGACCCATAGATACCAAAACATTTGTGTTGGCTTTAACCTTTTCGATGCACTCAAGTGCACCGTCAACCTCGGGAGCAACAGTGAAAAGCTTCACAAGGTCGGAATGCTTTATGATGAAATCTGCATCAGGACGAAGAATATGTTCTTCTGCCTGAGCACCTTTTTTGGATGGGTTGATAAAGGGACCCTCGCTGTTTACGCCCAAAATACGGGAGCCATAGTATGTGCCGGAGTTTTTGACTGTTCTTACAGCGTCAAACGCCGCTTCGATTTCGGCTTTGGAAACCGTCATAGTTGTTGGGCACCATGAGGTTACACCGTTTTTGATTATACCCTCAGCCATTACCTTGATGCCTTCAACATCACCATCGGACACATCGGCACCGAGAAAACCGTGGATGTGCATATCAACAAGACCGGGAGCCACGTAGTTGCCGCCTGCATCAATGATTTCGTAATCTGCTTTATTTATGCTTTGAACATCTGCAATTTTGCGGATTTTATCATCAAACACAATTGCAAGATTTTCGCAAACCTTATCGGCAAGGATAACTTTGCCGTTAATTATACATTTCATAACAAATTCCCCTTTCGTGCAAATTAAGCTTTACAATTAGATGTTATCACAACTTTACCAAAAATGCAATACGGATTTTAAATTTTATCTATGTAATAATATACAAAAATACATCTCAAAACTGCATTAAATCAAGCTTTTAACAAATACCCGCTCGTATGTGTGGTCAACTTTTGTTTGCATCCGGTGCAACCGTCACCGCCGAATCTCGGGCAAGGAGTTCAGAATTGACCTGAATTCGTCAAGTTTGGTTGCTTTACGCAAAAGTTTTACTGTTTTTTTCTCGTTTGGGTAATTTTCTGATGCATAAATCCATATTTCTTTGAGTTTGTGAAGCGTGTATACATCACTTCCCAAAAGAGGCAAATATCGCTCGATTAACAAATCGGTAAATCCTATAAGTTCATTAGTTGAAAGCCTCTTTCCACCTTTTAACTCGCGAAATATTGCCGGATTTGCAATGGCTCCTCTGCCAAACATAAGCGAATCAACATTGGGATAATCATTTATTATACGCTTGCAATCGGTTACATCATAAAGATTGCCGTTGTAGCAAATATTCCCTTTATACTCTTTGGCAGCAACCGAAAACGCGTTCATGTCGGGCAATCCTTTATACAACATATCACGGGTTCTGGGGTGAATAATAAGAAGAGATATGGGATATTTTTTATACACATTAAGTAACTGTTCAAACTCTTCTGCCAAACTATAGCCAAGGCGTGTTTTGACAGAAACCTTAAAATCAGTTTTTGAAAACACTTCATAGAAAAACCGGTCGAGGGCATCAACATCCTTTAAAAAAGCAGCTCCCCTCCCCTTTTTGCACACAGTATTTGATGGGCAACCAAGATTCAGGTTTACCTCGCTATATCCTAAAGGACGTATTTTGTCGGTAAACTTGAAAAAAGCCGAAGGTGTGTTGGTGAGAACCTGAACTTTTAGTTCATTAACGCTATTGTAGCGTGGAACAATATCTCTGATTGTTTTTTCAGAAAGCTTTTCGTTGTCGGTTGGTGTGATGAATGGAGCGTAGTAGGCGTCACAACCGCCAAAATATTCGTGATGTGCGTTTCGGAATGTACGGGTTGTTATTCCTTCAAGTGGTGCAAAAAGAAGTTTCATAATTATGCTCCTCTGTATACAGTAACAAATGCACAAGCCTTTCATAGACTTGTGCATATGTGTTATATTATTTTGAACTGTTTTATTGCTTCATCATCAATTTCGATTTTCGCTTCCGATTCCCATTGTTTTGCCATTGCATTGAATTTATCTTTTTTGGCAAGGTCAAGCATTTCTTCGGGTAAATAGTCTGCAGAATGAGCTTCTGTAAAAGCTGCAAGCTCATCTTCGCTTACCGAAAGAGCGCCCTCGGAATCCAGCTTATTGTATAAATTTTGGATGTATACATTTTCTGTTATAATCTGCTTGTATGCCTCGATATTGGTGCCCATTGAAACAAGCATATCTTCAAAAGCCTTGCTGCCTCCGTTGTCGGAAACGGTTTGTTCAATGGCAGCATCGATTGATGCCTGCTCGTCGGCAGATAATTCGATACCGTTTTGCAATGCAGCAAAATATTGGACTTTTTGAGAAACGGCATTGTCGACCGCAACATCTCTTGCAACCTCCACTGCGTTTTTGCCCTCAATTTCGGTTGTTTTCCAATATGTTTCAATATCTTCATCTGTTGAGTTTTCGCTGGTATGACCGGCTTCCGAAAGCATACTGCTTTGTGCCAGATAGAAAAAATATCCAAAATATTCGGCAGAAAGCTTTTCGCCATTAACACTAATATAGTTATATGTTGTAGGCACATCATTGTGATTTGAACAAGCAACAAAGAAACATAAAAAAGTGCACGACAACACCACAGACAACATAACTTGCAAACACTTATTCATAACAACATCGCCTCCCTGTCATATCTCTATGACTATATAATAAACCCTATTGGCTCTCTTGTATTGATTTTGAAAGCTTTTGTAATATAATTTTAATATTTTGTATGGGGTCTCCGGAGAACTTGTAGATTATGGATGACTTTGCTCCGCTGACAAATTTCATACATCTGTCATACTCGCTTATAAGCTTTACAACCGCATCAGGATTTGCAAAATCGGTGAACGAAAAAGTTATCACATTTTCTTTTTGAACAAGCTCACTTATTTCGCATGTGCGGCACATTGATTTTATTAATGAAATGTCGATAAGGTTGCTAACACTTTGGGGCAAATCGCCAAAGCGATCCAAAAACTCAGCCTGCATATCGTAATAGTCCTGCTCGGTTTCGATTGTGGCGATTTTTTTGTACAGATCAATTCGTTGTTGCTCATATTCAACGTATGTGTCGGGAATATAGGCATCGGCTCTGACGTCGACCGTTATTTCAAGCGGAGGACGATAGGTTTCGCCTTTTTCCTCTTTAACAGCCTGCTCCAACAGCATACAATACATATCATAGCCCACAAGGTTCATATTGCCATGCTGTTCTTTTCCCAAAAGGTTACCTGCACCTCTGATTTCCAGATCGCGCATTGCAATTTTAAAGCCCGAGCCAAACTCGGTAAATTCTTTGATTGCCTGCAAGCGCTTGTGTGCCACAGAATCGAGCACCTTGCCCGGGTTATAGGTAAGATATGCGTATGCCATACGGTTTGAACGGCCCACTCTTCCCCTTAACTGATAAAGCTGAGAAAGGCCGAGACAATCGGAATTTTCGATTATTATTGTGTTCACATTTGAAACATCAAGTCCGGTTTCGATGATGGTGGTGCATACCAAAACATCTATCTCGCCGTCGAGAAGCGACATCATAACCTCTTCAAGCTGATTTTCGCTCATTCTGCCATGGGCAACTGCCACTCTGGCATCGGGAACAAGCTCCGACAGCTTTGAGGCTATTTTTTCAATGCCGTCAATACGATTGAAAAGATAATATACCTGACCTTTTCTTTCGAGTTCTCTTCTTATTGCATTGGCAACAACCGCCTCGTTATATTCCATAACAAAGGTCTGAACAGGATAGCGGTCGCCTGGAGGCTCAGACAAAACACTAAGGTCTCTGATTCCCACCATTGCCATGTTAAGTGTTCGTGGAATGGGGGTTGCACTGAGGGTTAAAACGTCAACGTCTTTTTTAATCTCTTTGAGCTTTTCTTTGTGACCAACCCCAAAACGCTGTTCTTCATCTACAATCAACAAACCAAGGTTTTTGAACTGAACATCTTTTTGGAGCAGACGATGGGTTCCGATAACAACATCAACGCTGCCGCTTTTAAGACCGTCAATTGTTTTTTTCTGCTGCTTAGGCGTGCGGAATCGTGAAAGCATTTCCACTTTCATGGCATATTCGCCAAGTCGAGCAGCAAAATTATTGTAGTGTTGACGTGCAAGAATTGTTGTGGGCACAAGATAGGCAACCTGCATACCATCCATAACACACTTGAAAGCCGCTCTCATTGCCACCTCTGTTTTTCCGTAGCCAACATCACCGCAAAGAAGGCGGTCCATACACTTGCCCTGTTCCATATCGGCTTTAACCTCGTTTATTGAACGAAGCTGATCGGCAGTTTCTTCATACACAAACTTTTCTTCAAATTCTTTTTGCCACGGGGTGTCGGGCGAGAAAACATGGCCCTGAATTTTATTGCGCTCAGCGTATAGAGTGATTAGATCCTGAGCAAGCTCGGCGACGCTTTCTTTTACTCTCGAAATTGTTTTGTTCCACTGCGCACCGCCAAGGCTATTCAGTTTTACTCTGGCTGTTTCGGCTCCGGAGTATTTGTGCAGAAAATCGAGCTGATTTGTTGGCACATACAAAATGTCGGTGCCGTTATATTTTATTTTGAGATAATCCTTAATGACATTTTCAACATTGAGCTGAGCAATTCCAACATATTTTCCAATGCCGTGAGTACGGTGGACAACATAATCACCTTTTTCAAGGTCTTCAAAGCTTTTTATAACATCTCTTGAATTTTTGGGTTTTGCAATTCTTTTCTTTCTTGTTGCAACTCCGGTTTCACCGTCGCTTATAACAACGGTCTTTTCGTTTGGATATTCAAAGCCTTTAACAAGGCTTCCGTTAACAAGATATATCTGACCTTCATTTGGAAGTGCAGATGCAAAATCTGAAACTGCCGCCTCTATGCCCTCGTCTGCCAAAGAAGAAAGCATTGCTTTAACCTTGCTGTCGCCGGAAAGTACAATTATTACACGATAACCATTTTTCTTCCAGTATTTTAAATCATCACACAAAAATTCTGTTTTTCCACTGTAGCCATTAAGTGTCTTTGCTGTGATGCCTGCAAGCGACAAAGGAGTGAACATGGGGCAAAGATGAGACAAGGAGCTGACAGAGATCATATTCTTTTGATTAATTGCTGCCAAAACCTCGCCATAGTCAAGCATATAGCTCATTTTGTGACGAGGGAAAATGCCTTTGTCCAAAAGCTCAGTAATAACCTCACTGTGCTCGGACATGGTGATTTTGCTTCGCTCAAAAAGCTGTTTTGCTTCATCAACAAAAATAAGCGTGTCGGAATCTATATAGTCCAACAGAGTGTACACTCTGTTATAAAAATATGGCATATATTTGTCGAGAGACGCAAATCGGGCATACTGTTCTAATTTTTCGGCATCACCCATAAGATTTTCGTTTTTCAGCCGTTTTATTATTGATGCAACCTCACAAGCCTTTTTCTTATCATAAATAATCTCTCTGACAGGGCAAATGTGACATTCGGAAATATTTTGGGTTGAAACCTGTTCCACAGCGTCAAATTCTCTTATGGAGTCGACCTCATCATCGAACAAATCGATTCTGACGGGAACGTTATGGCTTGGAGAGAATATGTCAATAATTGAACCTCTCACGCTGAATTGCCCAACGCCTTCAACAGTTGGTGTCCGGCTGTAACCCATTGATACAAGCTTTTGAACCATCAAATCAATATCCACTGTATCGCCAACGCAAACAGTTGTGAGTGAGCTGTAAAACAACTCGGGCGGAACGGTGAATTTTGAAATTGCCTCGCTTGTTGTGACAACAGGCACCCCATCTGAAAGTCTGCTAAGGGTGCGCAAACGTGATATTTCGGCAGTGTGGCTTGATGCGTCGATATTATGAAAAACATATTCTTTGTTTTTGAAACCAAAAACCTCACAGCAAAAGAGGAACGACAAGTCTGAGCTTATCCTTCCTGCTTCTGCTTCATCGCTTGTTATGACAAGACACTTTTTGCCCGTGGCAACACAAAGCGAATATATAAAATGACTTTTCTGACTGCCGGTCATACCCGTTATGTGAATTGGGCATTTTCCGGAGGTGATGTTTTCTAAAGCCGAATTAAACTCGGCACTTGAAGACAAAATATCAGAAAATCCCGACATAATGACACTCCTGAAAATTTGATATTAATTATTATATTTATTCATGGCTCTGTCGATACCATTATTTATCATACATTCTATTGAATCACACACATTTTCGATAACGGGTTTTAAAATTTTTGATTCATCGGTAGTGAACCGCCCCAACACAAAATCGGCAAGGTCATAGTCGGCGTGCTGAGGTGCTCCAACACCTATTTTGATTCTCGGGAAATTGTCGCCTCCAAGACGGGCAATGATTGACTTGAGACCATTATGACCGCCTGCACTGCCCTTTGCACGGATACGGACTCTTCCGGGAGTGAGGCTGATGTCATCGTGGATGATTATTATGTTTTGATTTGGAATTTTATAAAACGCTGCAATTTCTGCAACACTGTCGCCGCTGAGGTTCATATATGTTTGAGGCATTGCAACAATAACACGCTCATCGCCTATTCTGCCCTCTCCGTAAACCGCCTTGAATTTGTTTTTATTCAGAGCAATGTTATGCTTATCGGCAAAAAAATTAACGGCCTCAAAGCCTATGTTGTGACGTGTGTTATCGTATTTTTTTTCGGGGTTACCGAGTCCTGCAATGAGGTACACCTATGATGCATCTCCTTTTAAAGTAAATTTCAGCCTTGCCAAAGGGCAAGGCTGATGTATGTAGAAATTAATTAAACAAGGTGCTGACAGAAACGTCTTCGTATATTCTTTCGATAGCTTCAGCAAAGAAATTGGTTGCAGTAAGAACCTTGATTTTGTCGATCTGTTTTTCGGGTGCGAGAGGAACAGTGTCGAGAACAAGAAGCTCACATATGGGAGAATCCTGAATTCTTTCGATGGCAGGACCTGAAAGAACAGGGTGAGTACAGCAAGCATAAACTTTTTTGGCACCTCTTTCAACAAGTGCTTTTGCACCGTTTACAATTGTGCCGGCTGTATCGATCATATCATCAACAAGGATAACATTTTTATCTTTAATGTCACCAATAATGTTCATTACTTCAGATACATTGGCTTTTGGACGGCGTTTGTCAACAATAGCAATCGGAACATCAATATAGTCTGCAAATTTTCTTGCTCTGGTAACACTGCCAAGGTCGGGAGAAACAACAACAGTGTTTTCTTTGTCGTTTTCAAATTTTTCTTTGTAATACTGGCTGAGAATGGGCTGACCGATAAGGTGGTCAACGGGAATGTTGAAAAAGCCCTGAATCTGCGGAGCGTGAAGATCCATTGTGAGAACTCTGTCGGCTCCTGCAGCAGTTATGAGGTCGGCACAGAGCTTTGCAGAGATGGGGTCTCTTCTTTTTGCCTTTCTGTCTTGACGTGCATAGCCAAAATATGGTACAACAGCAGTTATTCTGCCGGCTGATGCTCTTTTGAGAGCGTCTATCATAATAAGAAGCTCCATAAAGTTATCATTCACGGGAGAGCAGGTAGACTGAACAACGAAAACATCGCTACCTCTGACTGTCTCGTTAATATTTACAAAAATCTCTCCGTCAGAAAATTTGCCAACTTCGGAATCGCCAAGCTCCTTTCCGAGTTTTTTAACAATTTTTTCAGCAAATTCGGGATTGGAATTTGCAGTAAAGATTTTGATGTTATTGCCGTGTGCTATCATTTGTTTAGCTCCTTTTATTAATTTTTCGCCAAATTTACATTTGCTATTATATTATATATATATTATATTTATTTTTCAAGATGTTTTTGAAAAAAACTTTCACAACTTTTGAACGAAAGTTTTAAACAATTTATATAACTAGTTAAAATCAAATACTGCTTTGCCATCTTCGAGCTTTAAACGTGCTGAAAAATTCTTGGAGGTGCGTTTTGAATAAAACGAGTCTATAACATCAGTTCTGCCTGTCTGAACAAGTTTTTTTGCCTGTTCAACAGAAACAATACCGCCGCAGATTTCAAATCCGAACGAAAACTTGCAGCCATCACGAAAAGCACTGCAGCCATAACCAAAACGGGTTCGCACCACATCTGACGAGCAAAGCGGGCATTTGCCCACAACATCCCCCATAAAGCCTATGTCATTTTTGATTATTGCTTCATCTTTTTTTGAGCTAAAAACCAAAGAAATTTCGTTTGTGGCAAGCTTAACGCTGTCGTCTATGGTTATTTCGCCCCTGAAAACCTTTTTCAGAGCCACACCGAGCTCTGATGTGCGATATTTATCCATACTGATTCCCATTCTTGCCAGAGATTCTATCATAAATTCTCCGTCGGGAAGGATGGTATACACATCTTTTTTGAGGCTTATGTAGCCGCTTTTGCGTGCATTGTCTATTATGCCGGTACGAGTGGCCTCGGTGCCAAGCTCAAGACCCTCAAAAATTGCCTTATACTCTTCTTCGTCATTTTCGTCTTCAACATTTTTCTTTTCGTCACGGAAGGGATTTTTAAGATAATTGTTGAGAGTTTCTATTGTGTAGTGTTTGGGCGGAGATGTTTCCTTTTCGACCGGTGCAAAATTAACATCAAAGGTGTCTCCTTTTTCCAGTGGCGGAAGAAGCTTGTCTTTTTTTGTATAGTCATCGTATTTTGTCCAGCCTTTTTCAAGAATAACGGTTCCTTTGAGAGTAAAATCTTCATAATCACCAACACCAACAACAATTTCGGTTTTGTCGGCTATGCAATCTTCACTGCAAAAAACTGCCGCAAAACGCCGGAGAATAGTGCTGTAGACGGTGTATTCATCAGGACTGAGAGATGTTTTTTGAGGAATTTTGTGAGTTGGTATGAGAGCTGAGTGAGATTCGATTTTTGAATCGTCAAAAATTGTTTTGTTGTTTTTGAACTTAACAGTATATCCAAGTGCAGAAATTGCCGAAATTATCCCCTTTACCTTGTCTTGCTCTGCAGTGGCAAGATATTCGGAATTGGTACGCGGATATGTGACATAGCCTTTTTCGTAAAGATCCTGAACAATTGCGAGGCTTTTGTCCATTGGCATTTTATATTTTTTACCAAGCACGTTCTGAAGCTTGGAAAGAGAATAAAGTTTGCCTGCAGATACAGTGTCTTTCTTCCTTTTTTTAGACTTTACAACAGCTTTGGAGGCATTGTATTTGTCGCATAATTCCTTTGCTTTTGAAAGCTCATTTTTTTCAAACTTCTGCTTGCTTGAAAGCTCAACACTGCATCCGTCAATTTCTGTTTTGCTTGAAACCGCATAGTAGACATCGGGAACAAAGTTTCGGATTGCCATATCACGGTCATAAATTGCCTTGACAATAGGAACAATAACTCTGCCAACCCTTAAAAGAGTGCCTGTTTTAAGAGTTGCATAACGGGTAAGGTTGACACCGTAGAGCCAATCGATATAGGTTCGTGCATAACCCTCGGAGGCAAGGTTGTCATATTCAGAATCATTTTTCATTTCTGCCGCTGCACTCCGAACAGTTTCGGGAGTCTGATCGGGAAGCCAGAGTCTTGTTATCTTTTTATTTTTCACTCCTGTTTTTTCGATACAGGTGCGTACAATAATTTCGCCCTCGCGGTCGGAGTCGCCTGCATTGACTATGGTGTCTACATCGTCTCTTAGGCAAAGAGCTTTTATTGTTTCAAACTGTGCCTTAACTCCCGAATCCACTTTACCGTCTTTGTCGTGACGGAGCTCAAAAAAGAATTTTTCAGGAAAGCAGGGAAGGTTTTTGAGTGTCCATCTGCCGTCGGGGTTGGGGTTATAATATTCAATATCGGCAAGAGAAAAAAGGTGACCAAACACCCAGGTTACAATGTATTCATCATTTATAAAATAGTTACCTTTTTTGGAAAAGCTTCCCAATGCCTGACATATATTGCGTGCAAGACTGGGTTTTTCGGCTATTATAAGTTTCATATTGCCTCCGTTTTCACAAAATTATTTGCCTAAAAGCTTCATTGCAGAAGTTTTTATTGCCGAATATGAAGAATCGGTCTGAGGTTTGGAATACAAACCCGAAAGCAGCATAGCGCCAACCTGAGCTGAAACATCTTTGATGCCCAGTGACATAAGTGCCTTTCGCTGACATTCGGCAAATTCGGCATCTGAGGTGTCTGTTGGGTCATATGTTACAGGTGTGCACGCTCCCGAAATCACACTTTCAAAAATCTGTTCACCCTCAGGCGATGAATGCAATGCAATTTTAATCAATCGTTGAGCTGAATCTTCAATATGAGAGCGAAAACGGCCAACAAGATTCATCGCAGAAATCAACAACTGTTTTTCTTTGAAATTGACCGTTTGGAACGAAAGGTTCATTATGCGCATTATGGTACATATTTCTTCAAACTTGTCGCCATAACCCTCAACAATAAACAACGGCATATCGTCGATGGAAGAAAAATGCTTTGGTAGAGCCGGTATGTAGAAAGAAGCATAGGTGTTATCGCCGCCAAAATCAAGAACCGACGCGTCAAAAGCAGGACTAAAATGGCAAAATATTTTATTTTCTATGCCGTGCCCCGAAAGACTCTGTGCAAGCCCTTTAAGCGCTTTGTCGGGCAAGAAGGTGAAAATTATATCGGATTTGCGGATAACATCACCGGCACTAAGATACACCGCCATATCGTTTTCGGCAGCAAAGGAAGCACATTTTTCCAAATCGCTGCCAAACACACCGCCGGGCTTCAGATAGGCAGATGTGACATCATTGTTTCGGCGGAAATCTGCTATTGAAGATAACAATATTTTGTTTATTAATTTTATGGGTTCACCAAGACCAATATAAGAAAAAACCATTATTACTCTCCCGCACAATCAAACAAGACTTCTCCTTTAAGTGCTTCAACGAGCTGCTCGGGTGTCTTTATTTCATATTCTGTAACAATTAGCGTTGTTGCTTCATCACCAATCATATGGGAATCGGAACCACCGCATTTAAGCAGGTTAAACTTTTCTGCCCACATAGAAGCTATGTCGTTTCGTGAATCGTGGCGTCTGTGACCGTTTATCACTTCTATGCCATCGAGGTATTGAGGGTTGACAATCTTCATACCATTACGAAAGGGATGAGCCTGAAACACAAGAGCATTACTTTTATGAACAAGCTCCGAAAATTCTTTTAAATGCATAGTCAAAAAATTATTCTCATTACAATTGCTGTTGGAGGTAATAAATTCTTCTGTTATTCCATATATCAGATAATCATTGTCGCTATAGTTGTTTCTGAATTCCATACCGAGAATAATGTTTATTCTGCCATTTGCAACCTCAAGAGCACGATGATATTCGGAAAGAAAATATTTGTTTTTCTCTTCCCACGAAGCCGATTCCATATTCTCGAATGTAACGGGCGAATAGTGATTCGCAATCACAAGGGTTGACACACCTTTTTTGATGTAGCTTTCAACGGTTTCTTCTACGGTTATTTTTGCACATTGGCTGACGCCTGCAGTGTGGGCATGGAGTTCTGTTTTGAATTTCATTTGTTTCACATCCGTCAAGTTTTATTTATGATATTTTTCGTTGGCATTAATTTTGAAGCAACGGTAGGTTTGTTCGAGCAAAATCACCCTCATAAGCTGATGAGGAAATGTCATTTCGGAAAAACTTAATTTATTATCGGCTCTTTTCTTTATGCTTGCATCAAGCCCCAGTGATCCGCCTATTACAAAATCTACCGTGCTTTTGCCGGAAAGCATAATATCCGACAGCTTTTGGGCAAATTTTTCGCTGGGAAGCTGCCTGCCCTCCACACACAGTGCAAAAACATAGTCGGAATCTGCAATGTGTTTTTTTATCTTCTCTGCTTCCATGCGAAGAATTTGTTCTTCCTCTGCCACAGACGGATTGTCGGGGATTTTTTCGTCGGGAAGCTCAATGATGTTAAGATTGCAAAAACGCCCCAGACGTTTGGAATATTCATCACAGGCATCTTTGAGATATTTTTCTTTGAGCTTACCCACACAAATTATATTAATTTTCATATAATCCACCACCAATGCATAACATTAGCTGACAGTAGTTATCCGAACCTGCCTGAAAACCACTGTCGGGCTTAACCAGTTTATTATATCTCAATTGTATTTTTTAGTCAAGGAAAATACACAACTTATTTTACATATTTAGCTATTGACAAAACTGCGTCATAATGGTATAATTCAATTATTCCAGTGGTTGGACAAATATGACGGAGTTGAAACAATGCAGGAAGTGACAAAATCTTCACAACAAGCCATAAAAGAATCAAATATAAAACTTGTTTTTGGCCTCATACATAAGCTCGGTCCCATATCGAGAGCCGACATTAAAAAGATTACAGGTCTTAGTGCAACAACTGTGTCATCACTTGTTGAAGAACTGCTCTCTAACGGCTACATCAGCGAGGGCGGCGTTAAAAACTCATCTACCAGCGGAAGAAAGGCTGTGCTTTTGCACGTTAACCCCGATGGCGGATATTTTGTTGGCATTGATGTTCAAAAGGGCGTTATTGTGGCAGACACCTTTGCTATGGATTTTACTCAGGTTTATCACACAGAGATTCCCACAAACTCAACAGAAGAAATTTCTTTTTGCATTTTGCGTGCAATAAGCAAGGCTTCCAAAGAGCGACGCATACTTGGCATAACCATTGGTCTTGCCGGTGTTGTTGACACAGCAACAAACACTATTGTTTCATCAACTGTTATTGATGCCAAAACTGCCGACACTGTGTATAAAACAATTAAAGAGGCAATGCCTGAGACAAAAATAATTCTGAGAAACAACTCGGGACTTGTTGCATATGCCGAAAAAGAATTTGGCAATCACGGAGACGTTAGCAACCTTATTTCAATAGACATAGGCGACGGTGTTGGTGCGGGCATAATTCTCGGCGGAGAAATTTATGACGGTGCAAACGGTATGGCAGGTGAATTTGGCCACATAACCGTTGACTACAACGGCGAAAAATGCAAATGCGGAAGCTACGGCTGCTTAGAGCTTGTGGCAAGTGTTCCTGCAATACTAAAAATGACCGCCGAAAGCTCTCTTGATGATTTGGTTAATAATCTGAACCGCGGCAACGCCATTTTGATGGAAATTATCGACAACGTGGCAAAGGCTCTTGCATTTGGAATAAATAACATTGTGAACATTGTTGACCCCGAATTTATTGTGATTTCAGGTTCAATAAAAGAGCTTGGGGAATATCTTCTCTCTCCGCTTAAAGCTCACATTCATAAAATTGCGTTTATTAAAAACAAAAAGATAGAATTTTCAACAATAGATTGCAACACAGTTACTCTTGGCGGTGCAAGACTGTTGTTTGACAAAATGTTTGGTGTGCAGTGATACACAAAAAATAGTGGTATAGTCGAAAATATCGTAGAGGATTGTGCGATATTTTTATGACATATATAATTAATAAGTCCATTGGACAAATTCAAAGAAAGGATGAAAAACAATGAGTAAAGAAAAAGAAGTTGTAATGAACGGAGCCGGCATTGAAGAAATCGGTTTCCCGATGTGGCCTCAG
>SVJL01000029.1 GCA_015068985.1 Oscillospiraceae bacterium | reverse complement strand
CTGAGCAATTGACGCAAAGCCCGCTGTTCTTAAGGTAACTGATTGAAACATGGCTACCATAATCTTTTCAAAAAAAGTGTATCCACCCAAAGTATCCGGATTGTTATATTCAAAAACAAAAACAAGAACTGTGCCAAAAAATATCAAAAGACCGGTAAGTGAAAGTGCAATTTTACTGTGCAGAGATAAAAATTTTAGCCCTTTACGTTTTTTGTTCCTTGTCAACTTAATCAAATCAAATAACACAACAAACCCAATACCACCCGAAATAATGAGTATAATGGTTGTTATATTAATTATTGGATTAAGAGTATATTGGCACAAGCTATTTTCCGAAATTATATCTATACCCGCATTGCAAAAAGCAGATATGGAAGTAAAAACAGACACCCATACTCCTCTAATACCAAACTCCGGAACAAAAACTGTCATATATAACAATGCCCCTGCCAGTTCTATTATAAATGTCAATAATATTACTTTTTTTACAAAACTAACTATTCCTCCAATGGAGTTCAAATTAAACGAATCGCTGATAATAATTTTTTTATTTATATTAATTTTACGCTGCAAAATCATCATCATACCTGCAACAATTGTTATAACACCCAAACCACCAATTTGGATAAGGAGCAATATTACAATCTGTCCAAAAATGCTCCAGGTTGATATGGTTGGCACGGTTACAAGACCCGTTACACAAGTAGCTGTTGTAGCAGTAAAAAGTGCATCAACATAAGGTACACCCCTTCCGTTTGCCGAACTTACGGGCAGACTTAAAAGAATGCTTCCAATTATAATTACAAATAAAAAAGCAAACATAATTATTTGTATTGATGACAAATTTCTTATAACCCCTCGCACTTCACCACTCACTCCCTTTCACAGTTTTCGACATAAGGCATCTTCTGCAAAGTCGAAAAACATTATATAAATACATCTTTAATTTAAAAACACGCATATTCATAATCTTGTTTTCGAACATATATCTTATACAAACGGAAAACATTACGGGATTTATGATATAGTCAATATCATTTGATGCGAGAATCTCCCTGATTTTCATCGTTAAACCCTTCGACAAAAGCCTATATATTACACGATTATTATACCATATATACAAATTCTTGCAAGTGCATTTTTGCGTAGCGTCAACGATGGAGTACGTGCGAAACGCATCAGTAGCCTTGTCGCAAAATCTTGTAAAGAAAAATTTGTTACGTTCATTATACCACAAAATAAAACAGAACACAAGTGCATAGAATCCACGTGTTAGTGTCAAGTAAACGTTGGCAAATTTTTCACTAAATTTTTGAACAACTCAAACAACAGATAGTATTACAAAGTTTCCGTCACCATTGACTGTTTCTGCGATAAAATGCGTATCACAAACACACCGACGGCGAAAAACTCAAAAATATGAGATTTTTCCTCGTCTGTGAAATCCATTGTAGCATTTTATCTTGAAACCGTCAACGGCAAGCCGCTTTGCGGTGACTGCTTTTCCTCGGCTCAAAATCTAAAAATATGAGATTAAACCAATGTACAACCGCCCGGTGAAAGAAAACAAATTTGGAAGAACAGAAGAATTATATCAATGTGAGGATTGTACCGGATGCCCTCACAGAGAAAAATGCCATAAAAGTGAAAAGAATCGCATTATCAGATTGAATGAAGAACTAACAAGTTTCCATCAGGAAGTTATTGACAATTTAGAGTGTGTACACGGTGCACTTCTCCGTATGAATCGAAGTATACCGGCAGAAGGGACATATGGTGCTATCAAGTGGGCAAGAGATTACAAAAGATTCAGACGAAGAGGGTTAAAACAAGTAATTTTTGAATTTTCGGCAATTTGTTTAGGTTTCAACCTACATAAATACCATCTAAAAAAACAAAGGTCATTAATGGCAGCATAACAAAACATCAAAAGTTGGCTCAAAAACAGTGGGCTCTATTTCTTATGCTCAAAAAACAAAGATTTTCCCTAAAACAAAACAAAGACCTCAACAAGTGAGATCTTTGTCTGTTTTAGGGACTTTTTTTACAGTCCATTTTTGTATTATATTTAAGAATTAATCTGAGTTGCAACAAGACTTTCGCCGCAATATATTTCTCTGAGTTTTGGTTTTTCAATTTTGCCCGTTGCATTACGTGGAACTTCGGCAAAAATAATTTTGTGAGGTCTTTTGTAGCGAGGAAGTCCTTTACAGAATTCAGCAATATCTTCTTCGGTGCAAGTTATGCCATCTTTAACCTGTATGATTGCAGCTGCAATTTCGCCAAGACGAGAATCAGGAAGACCAATAACGGCAACATCGCTGATTGCACTGTGAGCTCTTAAGAAGTCTTCGATCTGAACCGGATAAAGGTTTTCGCCACCGCTGATGATAACATCTTTTTTACGGTCAACAAGATAAATAAATCCGTCTTCGTCTTTTTTTGCCATATCGCCGGTGAGGAGCCATCCATCTTTCAAAACTTCATTTGTAGCTTTTTCGTCTTTGTAGTAGCAAGTCATAACACCGGGGCCTTTGAGAGCAAGCTCACCAACTTCTGTGTCACTGACTTCTGAGCCATCTGGAGCAACAATCTTAACCTCCCAGCCATACCCTGCAACACCGATTGCACCAACTTTATGTACATTTTCAACACCAAGATGAACTGCACCGGGTCCAATTGACTCAGAAAGTCCGTAGTTTGTGTCGTATTGATGATTCGGAAAAATAGACATCCACCTTTTAATAAGGCTTGGCGGAACTGGCTGAGCGCCAATGTGCATAAGACGCCATTGAGAAAGAGAATAGTCACTAAGTTCAAATTCACCCCTGTCTATTGCGTCAAGGATATCTTGAGCCCACGGCACCAAAAGCCACACAATCGAACATTTTTCGTTTGATACAGTTTCGATGATATTTTTGGGTTTAACACCTTTAAGAAGCACAGCTTTGCCTGCACTCACAAGAGAACCGAACCAATGCATTTTTGCACCGGTATGGTATAGGGGCGGGATGCAAAGGAAGACGTCGTCGTGAGTCTGGCCGTGATGTTTTTGCTCCACAATTGCTGCGTGCATAAGGCTTTCGTGATTATGAAGAATAGCTTTTGGGAAACCTGTTGTACCGGAAGAAAAATAGATAGCAGCGTTATCTTCATTTTTGAGTTCAATTTCAGGATCAATACTTGAAAAATTAGTTGCAAGATGAAGATAGTTTTCGGCAAATGTTGGGCAAGAATCACCAACATAAAACAAAAGTTTAACATTTGGTATTTTATCACAGATTTCTTCCACACGACCAACAAACTCAGGCCCGAACACCAGTGCATCAACATCAGCAAGGTCAAGACAATATTTTATTTCATCAGATGTAAAACGATAGTTAATTGGCACTGCAAGTGCACCCGATTTTAAAATACCAAAATATATTGGCAGCCATTCAAGACAGTTCATCAAAAGTATTGCAACTTTATCGCCTTTTTTAATGCCTCTGCTCATCAAAAGATTTGCACAACGATTTGCTTTTTCTTCAAAAACGCCCCATGTGATTTCACGGCGATATTCCTGAGATGCACCTGATTCAATAAGCTCATATTCTTTCCAGGTTACTCTGCGAATTTCCTTTACATCAGGGTTAATTTCTACAAGTGCCGTCTGATTGGGATATTTTTCTGCATTTTTCTTTAAATATTGTGTGATAGGCATATTGTTCTCTTCTTTCAGTGAATAATTATAGTAACAAAATTAGATTGTGAAAAAAATACACAAAAAATTTGTTGTTTGTGTTAGATAACTCTCTGAACATTATCTTATTGATTATATCATTATTATACATTCATGTCAAGCAAAAGGTCCGATTAAAAATATCAAATCCCGAATCGTTATGATTCGGGATTTTTGTTATTTCATTCTTTTAAGCACTTCTACAAGCATATTCCAAAGTCTGCCAACTGACGATATCGACATTCTTTCACGACAGGTGTGAACCTCATAAACATCGGGTCCGAACGCAACGCAATCAAGACCTGAAATTTTAGATGAAAGAATACCACATTCCAAACCGGCGTGAATGGTTGTAAGCTCAGGAGTTTTGCCATACTGATCTTCAAATACAGCAACCATCAAATTGCGAAGTTCTGATTCGGGCATATATTCCCACGCAGGATAATCACCGATGATTTCAACACTTCCGCCCAACATGGTTGCAAGACGTTTAAGTCTTTGGCAAACGTCTTTCTTCTGACTTTCAACACTGCTTCTTACACAATATGAAAACTCACCAATCTTTTCATTAACTGACAGTATACCAAGATTTAGCGAGGTTTGAACAAGTCCGCCAATATTTCGACTCATGTCCTGAATTCCATCGGGCGCCAAAATGAGCATTGTTATAACTTTTTCGGTGCTATCTTTCGAGAGAACAGTCTGCGGTTTAACCATTTCAAAATCAAGCGTTATCCCCTCTTCAACAGCATTATACTCTGAAACGTAGTCTGTCTTCTGCTTTTGAAACTCTTCTTCAAACTCATCACTGCAATCAACTGCAACAATCGCTTGACAGCTGCTTGCAATAACATTGTCTCTCATACCTCCAGAAATAGAGGCAATTCTTAAATCTACACACGTGTCAATAGATGCCAAAAGTCTTCCCATAAGAACATTGGCATTAACTCTACCACGGTGAATATCACAACCGGAATGACCTCCGCACAAGCCGGAGATATTTATTTTGTAATATAAACCGTCAAACCCAGAGCTTTCAAGCGGCATAATAACTTTTGTAACATTTCCGCCGGCACATCCAAGAGTGAAAACCCCCTCTTCTTCACAATCGATATTAATCATTCTTTTGCCTTTAAGAGGCGTTGTGTCAAGGTCGTTGGCACCTATCATACCAATTTCCTCGTCGGAAGTAAAAAGTGCTTCAAGACGAGGATGTTCTATATTCCGGCTGTCGAGCACTGCCATTATAAGAGCAACGCCAACACCATCGTCCCCGCCAAGAGTAGTGCCGTTTGCACGGATAAAATCACCATCAATAACAAGTTCAATTGCTTCTTTTTCAAAATCAATTGATACATCAGGAGCTTTTTCGCACACCATATCTGTGTGTGCCTGTAATATAATCGGCTCAGAGTTTTCATAACCGGGTGTTGCAGGTTTGATTATTATAATGTTGTCGAGAGAATCTCTATGACATTCAAGGTTGCGGCTTTGTGCAAATTCTTCAAGCCAACGTGCAACAGGAGCACGATTGCCCGAACCATGGGGAATTGTTGAAAGCTGTTCAAAAAATGCAAATACATTCACTGGTTCAAGATGGCTTATAACACTCATTTATTCATCCTCTTCCTCATCTTCATCTTCTTCAGGCTTTGGTAAAACCTTGACTTCAACAAGCGTAACACGGTGAGAATCGGTTTCTGTTACTTTGACAACAAGATTTTTGTGTTCAAATGTGTCGTCAACTTCAGCAATCTTGCCAAGCTCTTCCATTACCCATCCACCAACGGACACACTCTCTGCTTCAGCTTCAAAATCAAAAAACTCACAAAAATCGTCAAAATTCACTGATGCATCAACGATGTATGTATCATCGTTAATCTGACGGAAATCTTCTACAACCTCATCGTGTTCATCCCAGATTTCGCCAACAAGCTCTTCGAGAATATCTTCCATAGTCACTATGCCCAAGGTGCCGCCATACTCGTCGATTACAACTGCCATATGAGATTTGTTTGTCTGAAGTATTTTTAATATGTCACTGATTTTTTCGGATTTCTGAATATACACAGGGCTAGTAATTATTGTGTTGATGTCACCTTTGATAACTCCACCTGCATCATAGAAATCTTTAAGGTGAATAACACCTACGATATTGTCTATGGTCTCATTATAAACAAGAAGTCGTGAGAACTGTGTTTGAGTAAAGAGTTCAGCAATTTCGCTTTTCGTTGCCTCGACAGGAACAGCTTCAATGTCTACTCGGTGAGTAAGAATGTCTTCTGCCTTACGGTCTGTAAATTCAATTGCATTTTTTATAAGGTCACCCTCGTCTGTGTCGATGCTTCCCTCTTGTTGAACCTCTTCAACAAGCATTAAAAGCTCTTCCTGACTCATTTTGGGAGAGTCTTGTATGCCGAATAACTTGGACACAAGCTTTTTCCATTGTGAAAACAAGAAATTTACGGGAGTGAGAATAACCATCAATATACGGATAAACGGTGCAGAAAACATTGAAAAGTTTTCAGGTGAGTCTTTTGCAATACTTTTGGGCGTGATTTCACCAAATATCAAAACAGCAATTGTTATAACAATAGTTGAAATAGTTGCACCATTGCTTTCGCATAGCTGCATAAACAAAACCGTACCAACAGATGATGCAGCAATATTAACGATATTATTGCCAACAAGTATAGTTGATATAAGCTTATCATACTTTTCAGACAACTTATAGGCTCGCTTTGCTTTTTTATCACCTTTTTCTGCCATGGTTTTTAGACGTGTTTTGTTAATAGATGAAAAAGCGGTTTCGGTTGCAGAAAAATATGCGGAAAAGATTATCATTATGATAATTGTTATTATTTTGATTAATATTTCTGAGTTCATTATTTATTTTCTCCTAAATTAATATTTTAATTTAAAAAATGAGCAAACAAATCAAATCAACACTTTTTTTAAACACAAAAAGGCACGCCTACGCATATTGTAGTATGAACGTAGGTATGCCTCATAAATCGTATTTAAAACAGTAAACTCAGCGTTACACTCGCTATCGTCTGAATCCATTGTTTATAATTCCTTTCTAATAATAATTTTCTGGTAATATTATAACACAGTTTTTTTAATAAGTCAACACCTATTTAAATCAAACAAGCTTCTTTAAAAAAGGTATTTTTTTGAAGAACAAATAAGATAAAAAAGATAGACTAAAATTAGCTATTATCATCAATGGCAATGACACAAACGGCGTTGCAAATTCGAGAGTAAAACCAATGCGGGCAAACACCATATTGTAGAATTGATGAATAAGATAAATTGAAAACGTACTTTTTGATACAATGGCAATTATACGAACCACTTTCGTCGATTTGATGCACTCACCATATTTTTTGCACAGCAAAAAAATTGCGGCTGACATAAAATAAACATTTATTGTCATTGCATTAATGTAATTCTCATTAAGTACGCCATATATGAGTTTGTGTTTTGAAACCAAAATAAATGTTATAATAGCACCGGCTGCACCTAAAATATATATTATTCGTGTTTTAATTTTTGTTATGTCATAACTTGAAAGATAATGCCCCAAAAAGAAATACGAAAGCATTCCATACACGAGATTCATAGAATACTGCAATGTCATACCGCCAAAATATTCGTTAAACGGCCAAAACATCCTGAGTGTTGGCAAAAAATTTGCTGTTACAAACAAAAAAGTAAGAAAATAAAACTCATTTTTTCGACTTGCGGATTTCAGAAAAACCTTAATCGGCGGAACAAGTGCATACATAACAATTATTATGTAGAGATAATAAAGATGGAAATGCGTATTAAATGAAAGAAGATTATCAATTGTGTTGTCAATAAAAAACTTATCGAAAACACCAACATATGTATATTCTTCCAAAATAACCATAACAGAATAAAATACTGCAAAAATAGCGAGCACACAAACAATACGTAATATATATTTTTTGTATATTTCTCTCACGGTAACGTCACGCGTAGGCGAAAGAAAAACTGCACCGCTGCACATAATGAAAACCGGAACACACACACGGGAAACACAGCTTATAAATACCGTAAAGAAATACGACAATGAATACACATCATACATAACAAAAGCAGCAGATGTTGAATGTATAATCAATACACCAAAAATTGCAATAACCTTCAGAAGATCAAGATATGCTACTCTTCCTGTTGTGCCGGATATTGTGTCGGTTTTCATAATTTATCCTCTCATTTAACCATTGATTCAATAATTTTATTGGTTTCTTCTTCGTCCAGCTTATACACTGATTGACCACCGGCATAAGCCGATTCTCCGGGGAGCGTGTAGGTTTCGAGTTCGGAAATATCAATGCCACCAAGCACAAACGCATACGATACAGCATCAAAAACGCCTGCATCAGTATCGACGTAGCCATATTTGAAGAGTATATCAAAAAACAGCTGTGCCTTAGAAAAAATCGAACCACTCGACAAAACCTGACCGATAAACGCTTTCATAAACTGCTGTTGAACGTCGACTCTGCCAAGGTCTGCATTGGCATAACCGCTTCTGTAGCGAAGTACCTGCTCCGCCTGTGCACCGTCCAAACGCTGTTGCCCCTCTTTGAGGCTGATGTGAAGATTCTGAAGGGGGTCGTGATATTCCATATCACGAGGCACGTAAAAATCGACGCCACCAACAGAGTCTATTATATATCGAAAAGCTTCAAAATCAACTTTAACATAATAGTCAATATCAGTTCCAATAAGATTCTCAACTTGTTCAACCAAAAGGTCTACGCCATATTTTTCACCGCCGTAATGATGAACAGAATTAATTTTCATCGACTTACTGCCCGGTTCGGGATAGTCTTCGTTCATCTTTTCATACATTTCATCACTTACTGTAACGTATGTATCACGAGGGATTGATGCCAGGGTTATATCTTTGCTGTGTTTATCAAAGCTACCGAGCATCAACGTATCGGTGCGGGTGCCATCAAGATCGGTCGCCATTATAAGAAATACGGTTTTGGACGGGATAGTTAAAGAAAAAATCCATCCTACAACAACAGTTATCAAAAGAAGAGACAAAAGCACTATTGCGAAGAAAGAAATAACCTTTTTCATACGTTTTCTTTTCTTTTTCTTTATACGTGCGGGAATACGTTCATCAACCCTATGTTCGGTAACATCGGTATAACGTTCTCTATACTCAAGTATGCGTGGATCTTCCATATCTGTTGTATCAGAATCGTTATAATAACTGTCATCATATATGTCGGGACGAGAGTCCGTAACAGCATCAGCTTTATAACTTTCACCATGGTTTGATTTATAATTGTTGTTCATAATTTTATCCTCTGTTTTTCATTAGTCTTCACTTTCGATTGCAAGCATTGCGCCGTTTTCAATTACAATCTCAGCGCTTTCGCCAACAACTTCGTTGCTCACGCCCAAAGAAATCCCTCGTGTTATGTCGTAATTTTCAAGGTTATAGAGCAATCCCTTTGTTTTTACAACAGTAACACTTTTATCAAGAGGTATGAGCGAGAGATATTTTCTGGCTGAATGTATTTTTATTATTGAATCAAAATATGAAATTGTATTCTTTTCATTTTCAACCGTAGCACTGATACCATTTGCATGAAGCAATTCCAAAAGATGAATGTTGCTTAACATATGATCGGCACGATTACCCAAAGCTCCCCATATAACAAGATTATCATAGCCTTTTTCTTTAGCAATAAGACAAGCTATATGAGTATCAGTTTCGTCTTTTACGGGATTTAGCTGTTGAATTTTTACACTTTTAAGTTCAGGGTGTTTGGCACATATTTCTTCATAATCACACGAATCAAAATCACCAATCCATAAATCCGGAACAATGCCCATATTAATACAGTGATAAATTGCACCATCGGCACAAATAACAAAATCTTCTTTGCCGACAATATTCCGGTAATAGCTATAGTCATCAATCTGACCGTTTGAAATAATGTATGCTTTCATTTTTATTGCACCGCCAAAAACTTTTTAACCGTATCGGCAGGATTATCGGTATCGAACACAGCCGATCCTGCAACAATAACGTTGGCTCCCGCTTCAATAACTCTGGCAACATTATCGAGCTTAATTCCGCCATCAACCTCTATGTCCATATCAGGGTATTTTGCACGAAGATAACGAATTTTATCGATGCTGTTTTCAATAAATGATTGACCGCCAAAACCCGGATGTACACTCATAATCAAAAACATATCAACATATTTTGCATATTTATCAATCTCCTCAACGGAAGTTTCGGGATTGATTGATACACAAAGTTTGCGATCATATTTTTGCACAAGTTCGTATATTTTGTCAATATCAGGATTAACTTCGTGATGAACAGTTATAATGTCGGCGCCGGCTTTCAAAAAAGCCTCTGCATATTCAAGCGGGCTTTCTATCATAAGATGAACATCCAAAACTTTGTTGGTTATCTTTCTAAGTGATGAAACAACGCATGGCCCGATTGTTATGTTTGGAACAAAATGTCCATCCATAACATCAACATGAATATATTCACTGCCTGCATCGGCAACAATTTTTACGTCACGCTCCAGATTCGCAAAATCTGCAGATAAAATTGACGGCGAAAGAATTGTCATTTTTTCCACTCCTTATTATCTTTTAGTGAATTATATAAATATTTGTAGTTTTCATAACGGCTCTGTGAAACATAACCATTTTCGACAGCACCGACAACACCGCAAAATTTTCCGCTTGTGTGATTACAATCGGCAAATCTGCATGATTTGGTATGAATTTTGAGGTCGGGGAAGTAAGAAATCAGCTCATTGGCAGAAAGCCCTTCGGGTAGCGACAACATACTAAAACCGGGGGTGTCGGCCAAAAATGAATTGTCAGCAATTTCAATCAGTTCAACATGACGGGTTGTGTGTTTTCCACGGCTGAGTTTTGCACTGATTTCACCAACTTCAAAATCGGTGGAATTTGTTATTTTGTTAAGCAGACTCGACTTTCCCACGCCGGAAAAACCGCACACTGCAGTGAGTGAATTTTTCATAAAATCTTTCACTTCATCAATTCCTGTGTTTTCGGTTGTGCTTGTGACAAAAACTTTATATCCGCTGTTATGATATGTGTTCATCCAAATTTCAGCATCATCCGACAGGTCTGCCTTATTAAAACACAAGGCCGCTTCCACGTCCGCAATTTCCGCATTAACAAGCATTTTATCGATAAACAGAGAATCAGGAGATGGATTTGCAAGAGCAGACACAATGAGCAGTTTGTCAACATTGGAGATTGGCGGACGAACAAAACAATTTTTGCGTTGCTCGATTTCGACAACATATCCGTTGCCGTCATTTTCTATGCTTATTATAACATTGTCACCCACATATGGAACAACAGAGTCTTTTCTGAATTTTCCTCTGGCTCTGCATTCTACAACTCCATCGTTGGTCTGAACATAATAAAAACCACCAATTCCTTTTATGATTTTTCCGGATTTAGTTTCCATTACCAACTACTCCATTATCCAAATTAGCATAAGCTCCTCCTATGATACCGCCGGGATTGCCTCCTGAAGGCGCAATACCTGCTACCGGAGCAGGTGGCATATCTTCATCAGATGGATAATCCGGAGAATCAGCCACATTGCCACCCAATCCATTATCGTGTTCAATTTCAGGTTCGGGATTCTTCAAAGTGACCGAAACTGCAGAATCTTTTTTCACAAGACTTCCGGCAGGAATTGTTTGAGAAACAACAATATCATCACCGCTTGGATTAGGAACGCCTCCGACGGTGCCAATTTTCAAACCTGCAGCCTCTAATGCAGCAAGGCATTTATCGTATGTCATATTAATCAAGGTTGGAACAGAAGAAAAATTGGTTGTTTCATCAATACCACCACTAACATACAAAGTGACAATTGCATCAGATTTTAATTTTGTACCCGCAACCGGTGACTGCCTGAGTATGCGATCTTTGTCAACTTTACTTTCTTCAAAAATTATACGAACCTCATATCCATTGTCTTCGAGTTCTTTTTGAACATCTTCGTAAAGCTGATTTTTATAGTCTTTAAACACGTCATCGTGTGACTTGTTGATAACAACCTTTATAACGGTTCCATCAAGCTTTTCATCGGCCTCGGGAGTTTGCGAAACAATTGATCCGGGTTCGGCCGAAGAATCATTAACTTCATCCTGAACAAGAAGCTTCACTCCTATTGCAGAGCAAGTTTCCTGAGCATCTTGCAGGCTTTTCCCAACCAGATTTGGTGCAATGTTATTTTCAACCTCGGTTTTTACAGCAGTACTGAATTGAAATAAACCGGGTGTTGCCAGAATAGATATGCCTGCAACAATAATAAACGATGTTATTGCAGCTAAAGCAATCATCAGATATCGGGCTTTTCTGTTCACAGCAACGGTGATTTGAGAGCCGTTTTCGTCTTCATAATACAAATCCGACTTAGCATATGAAAAATAACGGGTTCCGTCTTTTATTGTGTAGTTTGAATCTTCAAAAACATTTATAATATCATTCTTGAATTCTTCTGCATTCTGATAACGCAAATCAACGTCTTTGGAAATAGCTTTGAAAATTATTTGCTGAATTCCTTCTGGGAGAACCATTCCCGGAATAGACAAAGGTTCTGCTTTTCCTTCAATCTGCATCATAGCAACAGCAACGGGTGTATCGGCTTCAAAGGGAAGCTTACCCGATATCATTTCGTACATAGCTATGCCAAGAGAATACAAGTCAGACCGATTATCAACCCGCTCTCCCCTTGCCTGCTCGGGAGATATATAGTGAACAGATCCGAGAATGTCACCACCGGCCGAAATAGTGTTACCGTTGCCGGCTCGTGCTATGCCGAAGTCTGTAACTTTTATATTACGATCATCAGTTATAAGAATGTTATGAGGTTTAATGTCACGATGCACAATGTTTTTGTCGTGTGCAGCCTGCATTGCATCACATATCTGATATGCTATGTCGAGAGCTTCTTTATAGTCAAGACGTCCGTTTTGTACAATATATTCCTTTAGCGTTATTCCGTCAACATATTCCATAACAATGTAGGGAGTATTTTCGTGAACGCCCACATCAAAAATAGACACAATGTTGGGGTGTGCAAGACTTGCAGCAGCCTGAGCTTCAATGTTGAACCTTTCAAGAAATTCGTCCCCACCCTCAAGATCGTCTCGTAGCATTTTTATGGCAACTGTTCGGTTAAGCAAAACACATTTTGCCTTATACACATATGCCATTCCGCCTTTTCCGATTTCTTCGAGAATTTCGTATCTATCACCAATAATTGAATTAATCATTATTCTTCACCCCCACACACGGGTTTAATAATAACAGCCGTGATATTGTCGTTTCCGCCGGATTCTTTAGCTTCGTTAATTAATTTTTTCGCAGCAGAATCAATATCCGGTTCTGTTTTGATAATTTGTGCGATTTTTTCATCGTCTACCATGTTGGTAAGACCGTCGGTGCACAAAAGAATATAATCATTTTCGCTTAATTTCAGAGAATATATATCGGCATCGATGTTCTCATCAGCTCCCAACGCCTTTGTAATAACGTTTTTTTGAGGATGATTGAGTGCCTGATTTGCCGATATAACGCCAAGACTCATAAGCTCGCCGACAAGCGAATGATCTTTTGTTATCTGTTTTATTTCATCATTTATTATGTATAATCTGCTGTCACCTGCATTTAAAACGTAAAGCTTTGTGCCATGCAAAAAACAAGCAACAATTGTTGTTCCCATTCCGCTGAGCTCGTCTGATAACGAGGCCTCGCTAAATATTGCTTCATTAGCTTTTTTGCAGGATTTTAAGAGGGAATGCTTAAGTTGACGTCCGTTATATCCAAGAAGAGCAGGCATCAATGCTTCAAAATATTCTGAAATAACCTTTACCGCAAGGGCACTGGCTTTTTTGCCTCCCTTGTGGCCGCCCATTCCGTCGGCAACGATTGCAAGTGCGTGATTACTGTCGTATGTCTGGATATAGAAAGAATCTTCGTTAACTTTACGAATTTTTCCCACATCGCTGGCTCCATAGCATCTCATGCTATCACTTCCTTACAGATTATTTTTTCTGAGCTGTCCACAAGAAGCGTTGATATCGCTTCCAAGCTCTCGTCTGACAGTCGCTGTTATCCCTTTAGATTCCAGAAAATCACAAAAACGTTTTATTTTTGCAGAATCCGGCTTTTCATAGTCATTTTCATCCACATTGTTGACGGGGATAACATTTATATGACACATTATGCCTTTCAATAACTCAGATAGCTTCTGAGCGTGATTTATTGTATCGTTAACGTTCTTTATAATAGCATACTCAAAGCTTATTCTTCTGCCGCACTCTTTTTGATATTTTCTGCAAGCTTCAATCAACTCTGAAATGTTAAAAGTATTGTTAACGGGCATTATACTACTTCGTGATTCATCATCGGGTGCATGAAGAGAAATAGACAGAGTGATTGGGAACTTATGTTTTGCAAGCTCAAGTATTTTGGGAACAATACCGCAAGTTGAAAGAGAAATATGGCGGTAGCCAATGTTAAGACCCCTTTCGTCGTTAACATTAACAAGAAACTTTATCACATTGTCAAAGTTTGCAAGTGGCTCCCCTATTCCCATCATAACGATGTTGGAAATTCGCTCACCAATGTCTTTTTGTGCAAATATGACCTGTTCAATAATTTCACCCGCACTGAGACTTCTCACAAGACCGCCAATTGTTGATGCACAAAACTTACACCCCATTGCACATCCCACCTGAGAAGAAATGCAAACAGTTATGCCATGTTTATAATACATAACAACTGTTTCAACCATATTGCCATCATAAAGACCAAACAAATATTTTTTGGTTTTATCAATTTTGGATTCAAGTTTTTTTACTATTTCCAGGCCAAAAACATAATAGTTTTCCGAAAGCTTTTCTTTGAGTGATGCAGGGACATTTTTCATCTCCTCATATGATGCAACACCCTTATAAAGCCAGTCAAAAATTTGTTTGGCTCTGAATTTCTTTTCTCCCAGAGAGATAACAAGACTTTCAAGCTCTTCATAGGTGAGATCTCTTAAATTTGTCATTTAGTTTCTCCAATCTTTCTCAATCTGCAAACATAAAATCCATCTGTTCCATCAATATTAGGATAAAATGTTTTGTGAAAAATTTCTCCAGAGAATGGAAAAGGTTCAAATTCCGGGTGAGCACTCAAAAAACGCTGTGTAACTTTTTCGTTTTCGTCGGGTTCTATAGTACAGGTTGAAAACACAAGCGTCCCACCTGGTTTAAGGTAAGCGGCTGCATTACCAAGAATCTTAAAACTCAGCTCCGCCAAAGACATAATATCCTCAGAAGTGTGACTGTAGCGTATGTCGGGTTTTTTTCGTATTATTCCAAGACCGGAACAAGGCACATCACAAAGCACCTTGTCGGCAGTCTGATATAACTGCTCGCAATACTCTCCTGCATCCTGAATTTTAGCTTCAATACAGTTGCACGAATACTTTTTTGAGTTATCTTCAATTAATTTTATTTTATGATCGTATATGTCAAAAGCTGTTACTTTGCCGTCATTATCAATAAGGTCGGCTATAAAAAGGCTTTTTCCGCCAGGTGCAGCACACATATCAATAATGTTATCACCTTTTTTAGGTTCAAGAACATATGCAGCAAATGCCGCTGCAGGATCCTGAACATAAAACTGTCCATCCTCAAAAGCCTTTACGTTTTCAAGACCGTGAACATCGCTCAACTTGAACGAATAATCAAATTGAGGTTCGAGGTCAATTTGAATCTTTTCGGCAATTATGCCCTGATTTTTCATCAATGCAACAAAATCTTTTGCAGAAACGTCTTTTCTTCGTCTGACACATAGCTGAGGCTTTAAATTCATAGATTCTAAAAGAGATGCCGTAAACTCTCTTCCGTATCTATTGTTCCATCTTTCAACAATCCATAAAGGAAATGAATACAAAATACTCATTCCGACATCAGTTGAAATATCAAGCGATTCTATATCGGATGCAGACACCGCTCTAAGCACTGCATTTACAAACGAAGCGGATTTATATACTGCCGATTTTTTTACAAGCTTTACGCTCTCGTTAACCGCCGCCGAATCGGGGACTTTGTCCATATATAGTATCTGATACACACCGATTCTCAAAACAGCCATAACAAACGGTGAAATTTTATTGAGCTTGAGTGAGGAGTGCTTGGAAATAACGTAATCAAGAGTTAATTTTCGCTTTACAACACCATTAATGAGCTCACCAATAAACCTTACATCAAGCTCCGAAAAATTTCCTGAGGCTCTGAGTTTATTCATTTCTATATTGGTATATGCCGATTCCTTTTCGATGTCTATAAGGATGGAAACGGCTTTTTTTCGCGGATTAATGAACATTATTTTCTCCTGTTATTGGCAAGCAAAATCAATCTTAAAAGTTGCATTAATGACACAAGAGCTGAAGCAACATAGGTAAGCGCTGCAGCTGTAAGAACTTTTTTTGCACCCTTCAGTTCTTCTTCATCTAAAAAAATATTGTCATCCAATATTGCAAGGGCTCTTTTGCTTGCATTAAACTCTACAGGAAGAGTTATAAGCTGAAAAGCAACAACTGCAGAAAAAAGAATTATTCCGATATTAATGAGATACGGAGCACTAACAACAAGCCCCAAAAGGATAAGCGGCATAGCAGCAGCTGATGAAAAATTAACAACCGGATATATGCTGTGACGAAGCTTCAGCGGTGCATAACCTTTTGCGTGCTGAATAGCATGACCGCATTCGTGAGCTGCAACTCCAAGTGCAGCAACTGACGAAGACGCAAAAACAGAATCGGAAAGTCGCAAAACACGTGAGGTTGGATCATAATGGTCACTGAGGTTTCCTCTGACGTGCTCTATCACAATGTTTGACAATCCGTTTTTATCGAGTATGCGCCTTGCAACCTCTGCTCCATTTATTCCTCTTGAGTTGACAATTTTGTTGTATTTTGAAAAAGTCGAAGTTACCTTAAGCTGTGCAATAAGAGAAATAATGATTGCAGGCAAAACGAAGATAATGTAAGTGTAGTCAAAGCCATAATAATAGCCAAACATTATAGCAACCTCCTATAAATTATTTCAACATACTATTGGGTTCAATAGAATTACCTTTCAGATAATCGGAAACGCTCATCATTTTTTTGCCCTCGGGCTGAATGGCAGTTACTTCAACGGAAGTATTATTTGCACAAGCAACAAAAAACGAAGAAGCCCCAACTTTAAAAATAGTTCCCGGGGTTGAGTCTGATTTGTCGGACACAACACGGCAAGACAATATTTTCATTTGTTTTGTGCCATAATTGGTGAATGCTTTCGGAACAGGATACAAACCTCTGACGAGGTTAAATATATCTCTTGCATCTTTATTCCAGTCAATCAGACAAGTTTCTTTAGTTATCATATGAGCATAGTCTGAAAGAGAATCATCTTGCTTTTCGGGAATGCAGGTACCGTTTAAAATAGCATCAAGAGTTTTGCAAATAAGGTCAGCACCTGCGTCCGCTAATTTATCGTGAAGAGTTTCAAAATTATCTTCTTCAGTGATGTTAACTGATGTTTTCATCAGCATATCGCCTGTGTCAAGACCTTTTTCCATAAACATTGTTGTAACACCGGTAACCGTTTCGCCATCAATTATGCTTCGTTGTATGGGAGCAGCTCCCCTGTAGCGTGGCAAGAGTGATGCGTGAACATTTATGCATCCGTATTTTGGAAAATTCAGAACGTATTCAGGAAGAATGTGACCATAGGCAACAACAACTATAACATCGGGGTTGATTTGATTAAGAGTTACCTCAAAGTTCTCACGCTTTAAATTTTCGGGCGTGAATATTCGAGCACCAAGAGTCTCGGCAGCATCATACACAGGTGTGTGAACCATTTTGTGGCCTCTGCCTCTGGGTTTGTCGGGCATTGTGACCACAGCAGATATGTTGTGTCCTGCTTTTGCAAGTGCATTAAGAGACACAACGGCAAAATCGGGAGTTCCCATAAACAGAATGTTCATTAGTCATCAACCTCTACATATTCAGAAACTTTGTCAACAAACAGCACACCGTCGAGATGGTCAATCTCGTGGCAAAAGGCTCTTGCCAGAAGCTCCTTACCCTCAATTTCAAATTCGTTACCATTGCGGTCGAGAGCTCTCACCTTCACTTTGTTTGGGCGGCTGACATAACCCCATTTCCCCGGAACACTGAGGCAACCTTCTTTGTCGTTCTGTTCACCTGATGTACTCACAATTTCAGGGTTGATAAGCTCAATAAGGCCGTCACCAATATCAATTAAAGCAATTCTTTTGAGCACTCCAACCTGAGGTGCCGCAAGTCCAACTCCGTTTGAATCGTAA
>SVJL01000028.1 GCA_015068985.1 Oscillospiraceae bacterium | reverse complement strand
AGTTTTAGGTGCGGAGAACGAAGGAAGGCTGACGCCTTGCGAGGACGACAAGCCTAAAAGAACCGAAAATGCTGGCTTTTAGGCGGGTTCGAATAATGCTCCAATGGCTAACCGCATCCGCCCGTTTTCCGGATTGATGTAAGGTCCCTGCATTTTTGAATGTTTATACATTATGAATGTTTAGAGAGACAGCCTCTTTTCATCAATATTAAATTGTATCCAAAAATTCCTTAAGCTTATACAGTGCTCTGTAGCGGTGGCTTATGCGGTTTTTTTCTTCGTCAGAAATTTCGGCAAAGGTTCTGCCATATTCTTCAACCCAGAAAACAGGATCAAAGCCAAAGCCGTTGTCACCTCTTTTTTCGTCGATGATATAACCCTCACACTCACCATAAAAGCTGTGAATTTCGCCATTTGGCATAATAGCAACAATGCAGCTCACAAATCGGGCTGTTTTTTCTTTGAAGCTGTAGCCCTCAAGATTTTTCAAAAGCTTGTCCATTCCCTGATCGGGGGTAGTGCCGTCGCCCGCATAACGGGCACTGTAAAGACCGGGCTCACCGCCAAGAACATCTACCTCCAGACCCGAATCATCAGCAATGATGATTTTGTCAGTAAACTTTCTGACAGCTTCCGCCTTTAAAATAGCATTCTCTTCATATGTTGTGCCGGTTTCTTCAACGTCAACAAATGCACCCACGTCATTTTGCGAAAGAACATTATGCCCCGAAAGAATCTTTTTTATTTCGGCAAGCTTGCCTTTGTTGTTGGTTGCAATTACAATATCCATTTTTATCACCTGTGTATTATAAAATTATTTCTTTTCCTCCGTCACCGGTTTCGGTAACATAAAACGACGGTTTAATGCCTGTTTTCTCTTCATAGTTTTTGCCGACATTGGCAACAAACTCATCAACACTTCCCTCTTCAACAATGCTCACGGTGCATCCGCCAAAGCCGGCACCGGTCATTCTTGAGCCGAGCACCCCGTCTATTTTGCGTGCTTCGTTGACCATTGTGTCAAGCTCAAAGCAGGTTACCTCGTAGTCGTCACGCAAAGAATTGTGAGATAGATTCATAAGGTTGCCAAAGGTTTTAATATCTCCGTTTTCGAGAGCATCAATAGCTTTGAGCACACGGGCATCTTCGCTTATAACGTGGCGGACCCTTCTGAGTACGGTTTCGTCATCAATAAGATGAGCATATTTTTCAAATTCCTCTTCTGTTATGTCGCCAAGGCAGGTCTTTTCGGGCATAGCAGATTTTAATATTTCAAAACCTTTTTCACATTCCGAGCGACGTTCATTATATTTTGACGCACCCAAAGCGTGCTTTTTGTTGGTGTTGGAAATAATAATCTTTTTGCCGCCAAGCCGGAGAGGCACAAGCTTATAGTCAAGATTTTTGCAATTGAGAAAAATGGCGTGATTTGCCCTGCCCATTGCCGATGCAAACTGATCCATAATGCCGCAATTAACCCCTGCATATTCGTGCTCTGCTTTTTGAGCAAGCTTTGCCATTTCAATCATATCAATGTCTTTTTTTATGCCGTTTTTTTCATTAGACAATGTGGCAAAACACAGTGCTGTAGACACTTCAATTGCCGCCGACGATGAAAGACCACCCCCGTGAGGAACAGTGTCGTCATAGAGCATATCAGCTCCCACAATATCGTAACCTGCCTGTGAGAGCATATAAGCAACACCTATCTGATAGTCGCCCCAGTCGATGCCCTTGTAGGCACCAAGATTATTGATGTCGGCTTCAACAATGCCGCTTAAGTCGGTTGCTTTGAGACGCAAAAGATTGTCATCTCTTTTTCTCATAACAATTGTTGTTTTCATTTTGAGTGCTGCCGGAAAAACATATCCGCCGTTATAGTCGGTGTGTTCGCCAATAAGATTAACTCTTCCGGGCGAAGCAAAAACGCGGATACCTTCTTCACTGCCGCCAAAAACTGATATAAATTCGTTTATGAGTTCTCTGATTTCCATAGCTTCCTCCTGTATTTAATCAACTTTTTTAATTAATTTAACAAAGTTGATTTTAACACAAATATCTCTTTTCGTCAATACGAAGCCGAGTCGCTTTGCACAGGAACATTTTTGCCATCCTTATGAATCTCGTCGCTCTCTGGTGCCGAAAACGACAAAACGATAATAAGTGCCGCAACAACAATTCCTGCCACAATTGACAATGATATAACTCCTTTATTTTTCACCTGAACCATCCCTCTAAAAAGCAAAAACGGCTGCCGATGCAGACGTTTTCGCTTTAGTATTATATATGAATTATTTAACAAACAAATATGGTGTGAGACCTGAATCTGTGAGATAGAATGCACTCTCGTTTCCTTCAAGATTCAAATAAATTTTTCCGTCTTCAATTCTGTATGTGCCTGCCATTATGCTGGGAACACCCTCGGGGCTGACATTTTCAAACAAGAAGTAGCCGTCTTTGTAAAGACGAATGTTAACAGCCGTTCCTGCCTCAATCTGTTCCATAGTGAACTGAGCATTAAAAGCTTCCTTGCGTTCAATCTTTCCGGCAAACAACGTTCCGTCCTGAATAAGACCGTTATCGGTAACAAACAAATCTAACTGATGCTGTGCATTGTCGCCATAAATTGCAATAATGCCGTTTTCATATTTCCAGTATCCGTTTTCAGAATATGCTTCAAGTGATGCTGTTATGTTGTTGTCCATATCAAATTTGTCCATTTCGTCGGTCAAATCTTTTGACTTAACATAACCCAGATAGTCGTCGTCTTTAAGCTTCTTTTCGGCTTTGTAGGCTGCATAATCTTCGGTATTATGAGAAAAGCTCACATAGTCGCGTGCTATTATCTCAGGAATTATGTCTTTGTTATATGAGCACAAAAATGTGCCATCAAAAAACTCTGTTCCCATTTTTTCGGGTTCTGCAGCAGAATTTGCCGCAGAATCAGCAGCCGAATCAGTAGCAGGGTCGGGTTCACGAACAACCTCGGCTTCTGTAGGTTCAAGCTTAAATGCATACTGCACACCGAGAGTATTGTCGATATATGTGCCTTCAACATCATTAACCGTAAAGCTTTTTGCATTTATTGGGTCGGGTATGTAGGAAGAAAGGCTAACCTTTGCATACACAAGCCATGCAGCAGCAATCACAACGAGCACTGCAAGAATAATTGCAACAACTGCAAGAGGGTTTTTCTTGCAAGCACAAACTTTTTCTTCGCCGTCATTTTCTTTTTCGGCATCTTCTTCCACAGCGATAGCATCGCTTTCGTTTTCTGATGTTTCTTCCAAAACCGGTGTTGTTTCTTCAGAAATCTCAGAAGCTTCGTCCTCGCCGCCACCGCAGACGGGGCATACGGAATTTACTTCATCATCATATTCTGCATTACACAGAGAACACTTTTTAATTGACATTTTATCATCTCCAAATAAATATTTACGAAATGGATTATATCACAAATAACCGCTTTATACAAGCTTTTTTAGCAATTTCTTGTAAATTTTTTGTTAACAATTCAATAGCATACACCGTTCACTTTATTATATTAAAAAACTGTTACAACAATTGACTATTTTATAAATACATAATATAATAGTAGTAAGTAAAATTAGGGGGACTATTTTTGTTTGTAACACAAGGAGAATCTCAATGAACAAGAAAAATGATAACAAATGCTGTCATATGACGTCAATCGGCGGTCAGGCAGTTATTGAGGGCGTTATGATGAGAGGCCCCAAAAAGATTGCAACCGCTGTCAGAAAATCCAACGGTGAAATTATAACCGACATCAAAGATGTGAACTCTTTTGTTGCACGTTATAAGCTCAACAAAATTCCGATTTTAAGGGGAGTTTTATCGTTTATTGAATCAATGGTCACAGGCGTTAAATGTCTTATGTTTTCTGCCGATCAGGTCGACCTTGAAGACGACAGCTCCATGGAGCCATCACGATTTGAAAAATGGCTCGACCGAAAATTCGGCAACAAAGTTAAAGACATCGCCATATATTTTGCAGTTGTTGTGGCTCTTTGCTTCAGCATTGGTCTTTTTATGATTTTGCCAACTCTTCTGGCAGGTTTTTTCTCGGTTATAATCAAAAACCGTATTGCTCTCAACCTTATTGAGGGTGCAATAAAGCTCACCCTGTTTTTGGTGTATCTGTGGGCAGTGTCAAAAATGGAAGACATCCGCAGAGTGTTTCAGTATCACGGAGCAGAGCACAAAACCATTGCCGCCTATGAGGCAGGCGAGGAGCTCACTGTTGAAAACGTTAAAAAGCACACCCGACTCCACCCGAGATGCGGCACAAGCTTTCTTTTGATTGTTATGATAATCAGCATATTAATGTTTTCTGTTTTTTCGTGGGACAATGCACTGCTCAGAATCGTGTACAGATTGCTTCTTCTCCCTGTAGTGGCAGGAGTGTCGTACGAAATTATCAAATTTGCCGGAAAGCACCCCACAGGAGTTGTGGGCTTCCTTACCAAACCCGGCTTGTGGCTTCAGAAGCTCACCACCAACGAACCCGACGACAGTCAGATTGAGGTGGCAATTGTTTCTATGCTTGCCGTTATTCCCGAAAGCAAAGAGGAAGACAAATGGTAATAATTTCCGATTGCATTGCAAAAGGCTCGGCAATCATAAAACCAAACATACCCGACTCTCGTTTTGAGGCAGAAATACTTTTGTCTCACGTTTTAAAAAAAGACAGACTATACCTTACCGTTCACAAAAACGACAGCGTATCGGATGAAGACGCTCAGCTTTTTTTTAAGCTTTGCTCCCGTCGCTCCGTCGGCGAACCGTCGGCATATATTACCGGTGTAAAAGAGTTTATGTCGATGGAGTTTGAAGTGAACAGCAATGTTTTGATTCCCAGGCCGGAAACAGAGCATTTGGTAGAATTAATTGCCGACAAATACCAAACCAAAGAGGTACACATTCTGGATTTGTGCACCGGCTCAGGTGCAATTGCCTGCTCTTTGGCAAAACTAATTGAAAACTCAAGTGTCACTGCCGCCGACATAAGCTCCGATGCCCTTGATGTTGCAAAAAGAAATGCCAAAAAAATCGGAGTGGACAATAAAATCCGCTTTATCAGATGCGACGTGCTGAAAGAGTATGATTTTGGTCAAAAATATGACGTGGTTGTGTCTAACCCGCCATATATAGAAAGCGAAACCATCAGTACCCTCGATGTCGGAGTGAAAGATTTTGAACCCATACTTGCTCTTGATGGCGGTGATGACGGTCTGACTTTTTACAGGGCAATCACCAGAGGAATCCGCAATATGTTAAATATTGGCGGAGAGTTATATTATGAAATAGGTTTAAATCAGGGAAATGCCGTCAAAAATATAATGGAAAGTTATTTGACTAACGTTACTGTGATAAAAGATTATTCCGGTCACGATCGGATTGTGTGCGGTCAACTGCTGTAAGATTCAAAATACATCCACAAATCCTCATAGCTTTCGGCATATATACCACGGCTCAGCATACTTATTTCATCTTCCGACATTAATAGCGTAACAGCCTTTTCGCTCCGCAAAAGTTCAGTTTCGCCATTTTCTACAAGGTAAGCACACAAAGCATCGCCTTCAAGCGTAATATAATATTTGCATTTATCCTCTTGTTTTTCTTCTTCCCCGCTCTTTTGACCCGACGACACATTGGCTGGGTAGCTGAGTGTTTCCGATTGCTCGGTTGGCTTTTCACTTTCTGAAGAAAAACCAAACACCGTTAAAATGCATATTATGCTTACTGCTATACCAAGTGTTAGTTTTTTATATTTTTTCATCATATCACCCCATAACATTATTACTGTATATCAATAGTTTGGAATAATTTCAATAAAATATTCATCACCGGCTTTTCGGTGCCGGAAATAAATTTATTACAACCGGAGATGATACCAATTATGAAAAAGCTCGACAGTATCAGAACAAATCAAAATCAGCGCCAAACCAAGAAAAACTTAAAATCAGAAAGAAAGCAAAAGTCATTAAGACGTCGCACAAGCGGATTCAGAGCTTTTGTTATGACTCTCAAAGTCTTTGCCGTGCTTGCAGCTGTTTGTGCAGGGCTGGTTTGCATCTGGTTATACAATCAGATTGATTTTTCTTTTGGCGATGATTTTAATGCCTTTGAGCTAAAACTGTCGTCAACAATTTATTTTCAGAATGATTATGGCGAATATATTGAATACGACCAGTTCAAGTCATCCGACAAAAGAATATGGGTAGACATTGAAGAAGTTCCTCAGGATTTGCAAGATGCTTTTGTTGCAATTGAAGACCAAAGATTTTATGAGCATCGTGGCATGGATCTTAAAAGAACCTTGGGTGCTGTTATAAATGTATTCATAAAAGGTGATTCATCATATGGCGGCAGCACAATAACCCAACAGCTTGTAAAGAACATAACCAACGACAATGAAAGAACCAATGCCCGTAAATTAAGAGAAATTACCAGATCAATGGTGCTTGAAACAAAAATGAGCAAGCAGCAGATTCTGGAAATGTATATGAACTCAATATATCTCAGTCAGGGCGTTTACGGTGTTCAGGCGGCATCAAATGTTTATTTCGACAAATCTGTTGACGAACTCACCCTTGCCGAAAGTGCGTGTATTGCCGGAATCACTCAGTATCCAACAACCTACGACCCCATTATCAACCCCGAGAATAACAAAAACAAACAGCTCGTTGTTCTTGGAAAAATGCTTGAGCTTGGCTATATTACCGAAGAAGAATATAACGAAGCAGTAAGCGAAACCTTGGTGTTTGCAAACACCAAAGATTCCGTAAGCAAAATATCAAACAATGATTGTTCATACTTTGCCGACTTTATCTTTGAGCAGGCAAAGGCCGATTTGATGAAAGAATTTAACTATACAGACGCTTTCGCCGAAGATTTCCTTTGCAACGGCGGTCTGAAAATATATGCAACCGTTGACCCAAGAATTCAGGATATGATGGAAGAGTATTATGAAAACGCTTCTAATTTCCCAAAATTGGGCGGAAGTGAAATACCTCAGTCTGCAATGGTTGTTATGGAACCGTCTACAGGCAAAATCAAGGGAATTGTTGGCGGAAGAGGAAAAAAAGAGGGCTCACGGGTTCTTAACCGTGCAACCCAAAGTAAAAGACAGCCGGGATCATCAATAAAACCCATAGCAGTGTATGCTCCGGCGTTGGAAGAAAACGTTATTAACCTTTCGTCATATATTGGAAATGCTCAAATAACACTTGACTCGTGGACTCCTAAAAACTCCAACGGGAGATACTCAGGCCCTGTTCCTCTTAAAACTGCAGTAGCATATTCCTACAATATTCCTGCCATAAACACGTTGCAAACGCTTACCATAGATAAGTCGTTCGAATATATGAAAGACAAACTTCATGTTAACTCTCTGATAGATTCTGTAACAAAAAACGGTGTCGTTTACTCCGACAAAAACCTTGCAGCACTTGCTCTTGGCGGAGTTACCGAAGGAATAACCCCCCTTGAAATGACAGCTGCATATTCAACACTGGCAAACGGCGGTATGTATATTGAGCCAACCTCTTACACAAAAATATTCGACAAAAACGGAAAACTGTTTTTTGAAAAGAAACCCCAGAAAAACAGAGCTTTTTCGGAAGAAACTGCATTTTTGACTCAGCAACTTCTGAAAAATGTTGTATCCTACGGCACTGCAGCAGGGTCGATTATCGGGAATAACGACACTTGTGGCAAAACAGGCACAACAGACGACAACAAAGACAAATGGTTTATAGGATTTACACCCCACTATTGTGCCGGCGTTTGGTTTGGCTTTGATAAACCAAGAGTTGTGAGCACAGGTTCAAATCCGTCGGTTGCAATATGGCGTAACATTATGACAAAAATCCACGACGGTCTGGAAGAACGCCAATTTGAGCAGCCGGATGGTATTGTTAAAGCGAAGGTTTGCCCCTACACAGGTATGCTTGAATCCTACTATGGAGCCACTGAATTTGCCAACGAAAAATTCCTTACCGGATATTGCAAAGGCAAAGAACATTCCCACTATATTGGTTGGGAAAACGGCGGCATAATTCCGGAGGAAGAACCGGATGAAAATTCTGAAGAAGAAGGAACAACTGGAACAGGAGACGGAATCACCAGCCCGCTACCGCCATCTGCAGTAAGTCCCAGCCCCGCACCCCCATTAGGTTCGCCTCCACTTGATATTCCTACACTTCCAACAATACAGTAGATACTATTTAAAATAAAGATGTCCCGTTAGTAAAACCACTTACTAACGGGACATCTTTATTTTTTTGTTATACTCTTTCTACGCCAATCTTAACTTTCTCACCGTTGATGCCCCATTCTTTTGATGCAGCATTATCGGTTGCAGTATAGATTTCGTCTGCAAGAACTTCTTCTTTTATAAAATCTGCGTTTTTGCTCATTATTGCGTCTATTTTTTCGTTGCCGGAGGTGAACACCTTAATGTGGTCCATAACCTCAAAGCCCGAATCCTTACGCATTGTCTGAATTTTGCTGATTATCTCACGCACAAAGCCTTCCTCAATGAGTTCGTCGGAGAGACGTGTGTCGAGAACAACGGTAATGCCCTTGTCAGTTTCGGAAGCAAAGCCCTCAACCTGAGCCGCTTCAATGAGAAGGTCCTCTTTTGTGAGTTCAACAGCTGTGCCGTCGAAGTCGAATTTGAGAGCTCCGTTTGCCTCAAGCTCTGCCATTGCAGCATTGCCGTCAAGGCCGGAGAGGGTTTCTCTTATCTTGCCAAGAACCTTGCCATATTTGGGACCAACGGTTTTGAGCTGCGGCTTGAAGCTGTAGGTTGTACATTCCTTAACATCGTCTGTGAACTCAACTGCTTTCACATTAAGCTCGTCGGCGATAATGTCAGTAAAGAACGAATCAAGAGCAAAATCTGCCTTAACATACATTTTTCCGATAGGCTGACGGTTCTTTATGCCTGATGCATTACGTGCAGCACGACCAAGAACAACCACATCGAGTACCTGCTCCATGCTTGCTTCAAGCTCTGCATCAACAAAAGCAGCATCGCTTTCGGGGAAATCGCAAAGATGAACACTTTCGGGAGCGGATTTGTCGATTGAGCACACAAGGTTACGATATATATCCTCTGCCATAAAGGGAATCATTGGTGCGCTGATTTTAACAAGTGTAACCAAAGTGGTGTAGAGAGTCATATATGCGTTAACCTTATCGGTTGGCATTCCCTTAACCCAGAAACGCTCGCGGCTTCGTCTTACATACCAGTTGGAAAGCTCGTCAACAAAGCTCTGAAGAGCTCTTGCGGTTTCGGTTATCTTATAGTTGGCAAGATTGTCGTCAACGGTTTTAACAAGGGTGTTGAGCTTGGAAAGCATCCACTTGTCGAGAACGCTGAGAGAAGCTTTGTCGAGAGTGTATTTTGTTGCATCAAAATTGTCGATATTTGCATAAAGCACAAAGAAAGCATATGTGTTCCACAATGTGCCCATAAACTTACGCTGGCCTTCGGTCACTGCCGCCTTATGGAAACGATTGGGGAGCCAGGGAGCACTGTTGGAATAGAAATACCAACGGATAGCATCTGCACCGTGCTCTGCCAATGCGTCAAAGGGGTCAACTGCATTACCCTTGGATTTAGACATTTTCTGACCGTTTTCGTCTTGAACGTGGCCAAGAACAATAACGTTTTTGTAGGGTGCTTTGTTGAAGATGAGAGTTGAAATTGCAAGAAGCGAATAGAACCAGCCTCTTGTCTGGTCAACAGCCTCACTGATAAAGTCGGCAGGGAAGTTGTCATCAAAAATTTCTTTGTTTTCAAAAGGATAGTGCCACTGTGCAAAAGGCATAGCACCCGAGTCGAACCAGCAGTCAATAACTTCCGAAACTCTGTGCATCTCGCCGCCGCAATCGGGGCATTTTATGGTAACTGCGTCGATGTAGGGACGGTGAAGTTCAATCTCATCAGGACAATTGCTGCTCATAGATTTGAGCTCTTCTATGGAGCCGATAGCGTGACGCTTGCCGCAGCTGCACTCCCAGATGTTGAGAGGTGTGCCCCAATATCTGTCACGGCTCACGCCCCAATCCTGAACATTTTTGAGCCAGTCGCCAAAACGGCCTGTGCCAATACTTTCGGGAATCCAGTTGATGGTGTTATTGTTGCGAATGAGGTCGTCACGCACCTCTGTCATCTTTATAAACCAGCTCTCGCGGGCATAGTAGATAAGGGGAGTGTCGCATCTCCAGCAGAAAGGATAATCGTGCTCAAATTTTGGAGCATCAAAAAGGAGCTTGCGTGAATCAAGGTCAACCAAAACCTTGGGGTCTGCATCCTTAACAAAAAGACCTGCAAAAGGAGTTTCTTCGGTGAGGTTACCGCTTGCATCAACAAACTGAACAAATGGAAGGTCATATTTTCTGCCAACCTGAGCATCATCTTCACCGAATGCAGGTGCAATGTGAACAATACCTGTACCGTCCGACATTGTAACATAGCTGTCGCAGGTCACATAATGGCCTTTTTTGCCCTGCTTTTCGCAAGGAGCTTTCTGACACTCAAAAAGAGGTTCATACTCTTTGTATTCAAGGTCGGAGCCTTTGTAGGTTTCGATAATTTCGTAGGCTTTGCCATCTTCAGAAAGACCGCCGAGCACCTGATCTAAAAGTGCATTTGCCATATAATATGTGTAGCCGTCGGCTGCTTTTACCTTGCAATAATCATCGTCGGGGTTAACACAAAGTGCAACGTTTGAAGGAAGAGTCCACGGGGTGGTTGTCCACGCAAGGAAATAGGCATCTTCGCCCACAACCTTAAAACGAACAATTGCAGAACGCTCTTTAACCAGCTTATAGCCTTGTGCAACCTCGTGAGAAGAAAGCGGAGTTCCGCAACGGGGGCAATAGGGCACAATCTTAAAGCCTTTATACAAAAGTCCCTTTTCCCAGATTTGCTTAAGAGCCCACCATTCAGACTCAATAAAGTTATTGTCGTAGGTAACGTAGGGATCGTCCATATCTGCCCAGAAACCAACTGTTCCCGAAAAATCCTCCCACATTCCTTTATATTTCCATACGCTTTCCTTACATTTTTTGATGAAAGGTTCAAGACCGTATTCTTCTATCTGTTCCTTACCGTCGAGGCCAAGGAGCTTTTCAACTTCAAGCTCAACCGGAAGACCGTGTGTGTCCCATCCGGCTTTTCTTAAAACCTTGTGGCCTTTCATTGTGCGGTAACGGGGAATCATATCTTTAATTACTCTGGTGAGAACGTGACCTATGTGAGGCTTTCCGTTAGCCGTTGGAGGGCCATCGTAGAAAGTGTAGGTTTCTCCTTCGCTTCTCGAATCAATACTCTTCTGAAAAATGTCGTTATCTTTCCAGAATTGTTCGATTTGTTTTTCTCTTTCCACAAAATTCAGATTTGTGTCAACTTTATTATACATCTTCATGCCTCCTGTATAAACTATGTGAGACAACTCACAAAATCCCATTATGCATTTTATCTACATATTATATACCAGAGAGGTAGATTTGTCAACTGTTTCAACGTTATTTAATGATCTCCTTCACCATACAGTAGGCACCTTTGTTTTTTATTGACTCAACAATCTGTTTCTGCGTCACCTCTCCCACAAACCTCCCTCTTTCAAAAACTGCCGCAACCAGAAAATATGACGAAGAAATATGGGAAGCAACATCAAGAAGAGGACATTCCGATTCAACTGTTATGTATCTTATTTTTGTGCTTAACACCGTCTCTCCCGAGAAAACCTGTTTTTTTTCAGAAAGCTCCTGCCGTCGCTGACTAAAGGAAGAGTATATGAGAAAGACTTCAAACATCACAAGAAAAAAATTTAAAAGCCCTGCTCCGTGCATAATAACACACACAGCCCCCAGCAAAGCATAAAAAAAGCCGGAGATTTTTTTCATGATCTTTGCTCCGTTAATTATTCCACGTCTTGAAATAAGGATGGCTCTCAGCATTGCTCCGCCATCGAGAGGCATTGCCGGAATAAGATTTGCAATGCCTATGCAAAGGCTTGCAAACTCAATAAGCGGCATCGACAAAACATTAATTTTTCTCAAACAAAAAAGCACCCCAAACATAAAAAAACTCATCATTGGCCCCGCTGCCAATACCATAATGCTTTTCTTTATGCCCGAAGTGCTTTTCAGTTTCAGATTAACACCGCCAACTCCAAGGGTTATTCCCTCCGCTCTAAATCCCAGATGCAAGCTCATAGCCAGATGTGCAAGCTCGTGAACAACTGCAGCAAGATAACCGCAAAAAAGCTCTCTGCCCTTGCCAAGCAGCACAGCCGCAAAAACCACAAGTGCAACAGATTTTTTCAGCTCTATTTTTATTATTGCACCTCGCCCCCAAACCATTTGGACGGATCAACCGGCTCTCCGTTATTTCTTATTTCCCAATGAAGATGAGGTCCGGTCGAAATTCCGGTGCTTCCAACGTATCCGATGAGGTCTCCCCTGCTCACGCAGTCACCCGACTTTACAGTTGCTTTGGAAAGATGAGCATAAGATGTGGTATAGCCGTCTGAGTGACGGATAACAACAAAATTCCCCGAATACTGATTATATGTGGATTTTTCAACAATGCCATCTTCTGCTGCAACAACCTCATCACCCGAATTTGCAGCAATATCAACACCGTTGTGAAAGCTTCCCTCACCATTTATCGGATGACTTCTTTCGCCATAAGGTGACGAAATCTCCCCCTCACACGGCACAATGGGCAAAAACTCATTTTCTGCATTGTTTTGTGATGCGCCATCAGACAAAACAGCCGCATCTGAACTCACCTGCACTGATACAGCTTCATCTTTTGCAAAAACTTTTTCTTGTTCTTCGCTGTCTCCTCTCAGATACCCGAAGCAAAACTCTGCACCTTTTTTTCCAAGCTCCGTAACAAACTCAGTTTTATGGTTAACATAGTCTATAACATCAGCAACAAAACCCACACCCTTGCTGCCACTCAAGGTTTGCTTGATTTTTGACACCCCCAAAAAGCCTGCTCTTGTTGCCACAAAAAGAAAAAATATTCCAATAACAACCGCCGAACATATCTTTCCTACGTTTAGCCGTTTTTCACCTTTATTTACAGAAGATGAGTATGTTTGATATTTTGACTTTTTCCTTTTATATTTCATACTATCCGCTCCCGTATTTTTGTTGGTATTATCAAATATATTCATCTATACGTAATTTATGCTATTTATTATCCGCATAAACCTGATATTTTTATGCTATTTTTTTGTTGACAAAATACGACCTCTGTGTTATCATAAAGGAAATTTAATACTCGGTGATGCTTTCAGAATCATTTTTGAAACTGGAGGTTAAGAGAACTCTGGAGAATCTCATTTAAGTTTGAGTGCCGAAGGTGCAAGGTGCGTTTAGCGCTGAATCTCTCAGGCAAAAGGACGGAGAATAAACATATGTGCCGCAAGCGGTGTGTATTTTATTTTTCAGAGTTGTCGCATTATGCCGATAACTTTTTTTATTTTTAGGAGGAGTCAGTTATGACACAATTTATTGAGTGGTTAAAATGGCTTGAAGCTGCAACGCTTAAAGTTATGACCGCAATCAACGACTACATGGCAAACTATGTGCTCATAGTTCTGCTTGTGGCAATCGGCTTGTTTTTCAGCTTTAAAACACGTTTTGTTCAGGTGCGTTGCTTTGGCGAAGGCATAAAGCAGGTGTTTGGCAATGTTTCTTTAAAGGGCAAAAAGCAGAAAAGCGGAATGAGCTCTTTCCAGGCTCTTGCAACTGCTGTTGCAGGTCAGGTTGGAACAGGTAACATTGTTGGTGCATCAGGTGCTATTCTTATCGGTGGCCCCGGTGCAATCTTCTGGATGTGGATTATTGCATTCCTTGGTATGGCAACAATCTATGCCGAGGCTGTTCTTTCTCAGGAAACCAGAAAAGTTGACGATGACGGCACCGTTCACGGTGGTCCCATTTATTACATCAAAGAAGCTTTCAAAGGCAAATTCGGCAAATTCCTCGCAGGATTCTTTGCAATTGCAACAGTTATATCTCTCGGATTTATCGGCGGTATGGTTCAGTCTAATTCAATTGGTGCAACATTCAACACTGCTTTCGGTATTCCCACTTGGATTACAGGTGTTGTTGTGGCAGCAGTTGTTGCATTCATCATCATTGGCGGTGCTCAAAGAATTGCAGCAACAGCCGAGAAACTTGTTCCCATCATGGCAATTCTCTACATAGTTGGCGGTCTTATTGTTCTTGCTGTTAATATCACCAACATCCCCGCTGCATTTGGTGCAATTTTCAAATTTGCATTCCAGCCTCAGGCTCTCATCGGCGGCGGTCTTGGCTATGCTCTTAAAGAAGCTATCAGCCAGGGTGCCAAGAGAGGTCTTTTCTCCAACGAGGCAGGTATGGGTTCAACACCTCATGCTCACGCTATGGCAAACGTTAAAAGCCCACACGAGCAGGGCGTTGCCGCTATGATTGGTGTGTTCCTCGACACTTTCGTTGTGCTCACAATGACAGCTCTCGTTGTAATTTCATGCACATATGTTGGCGACGGTGCACTTGCCGGTGCAAACGGCGAAAGCTACGCAGCAATCATTGCTGCCGAGGGGATCAACAAAACAAATGTTGCCCAGAGTGCGTTCAGCTCTGTGTTTGGTTCAGGAATCGGTAATGCATTTGTTGCAATATGCCTTATGTTCTTTGCTTTCACAACAATCATAAGCTGGAACCTTTTTGGTAAAATCAACTTCAACTATCTCTTCGGCAAAAAGTCAACAATCGTTTATTCAATAATTGCTGTAATATTTATCTTTGTTGGAACCATCGTTCAGGAAAACGAGCTTGTTTGGCTCACTCAGGACACATTCAATCAGTTTATGGTCCTCCCCAACGCCATCGGTCTTATAGCTCTTGCAGGAATTGTTTCTAAGGCCGCAAAATCAAAGAAAGATACTCTTGATAAATAACAAAATATAATGTATAATAAATCCGGCTTGCAAATGCAAGCCGGATTTATTATGTTTAATTATCAATATCAAACAACCTTAAAATAAAGACATTTATTTTCAAACAGGTCTTTATTTTAAATTGAATAAAATTATTATATTGTATATAATTGTAATGTACTAAACAGAAATTTATCTTACATTACGGAGAAGCTTATGAAAATGAACTACACATACGGACTAAAACGAGGACTTCCGATAGGCCTCGGTTATCTTCCGGTAGCCTTTGGTTTTGGCATTTCTGCCGTGTCGGAAGGGCTTAACCCTCTGGAAGCGGTTATAATATCAATTACTAATTTCACCTCTGCCGGGCAAGTGGCAGGTGTATCGGTGATGGTGGCGTTGGGAACAGTGCTTGAAATGATAATCGCCCAGTTTATAATCAATGTGCGATATTCGCTGATGGCCATAGCTCTGACGCAAAAGCTCAGCGGCAAATTCACTTTTCCATATCGGCTCATCGCAGCATTTGGCATCTCCGATGAATCCTTTGTTATGGCGGCATCAGAGAAAGAAGAAATCACCCCGTCATATATGTTTGGACTAATAACTTTGCCCATTATCTGCTGGACACTTGGCACGGCTCTCGGGGCATATTCGGGTTCCATCTTGCCGCACGACGTGAGAGCTGCTCTTGGGCTTGCCATATATGCAATGTTTGTGGCAATAATTGTGCCTCCGGCGAGAGATAATCGGGCTGTTATGTGGGCAATTTTTATTGCTTCGGCTCTCAGCTGCACAATCTATTATGTTCCATGGCTGAGCGAACACATATCCGGTGGATTCTCGGTTATCATATGCGCAGTGGCTGCATCTGCAATTATGGCAAAAATAAAACCGCTTGAAGAAAAAGAGGCACAGGAGGGTGATATTAATGACTGAAAACTTCTGGAAGCTCCTGATTCCAATGGCTCTTACGACCTACCTTGTGCGTATGATTCCCTTTGCTTTTTTCCGCTCTCAGATACACTCAAAATTTATTCGTGACTTTTTGTATTATGTCCCCTACTGCGTGCTTGGCGCAATGACCGTCCCCTACATTTTTTATGCAGGTGGTTCAACGGTAGCGTCTATCGCAGGCTTTGCCGTAGCTTTTGTTATGGCGTATTTCCGTTTTTCGCTGCTTTCGGTTGCAGGGGCGGCGTGTGCAGTTGCATATGTGGCAGAAATAGCATTAAAATTTATTTTTTGAAGAAGAAAAAAGTCATGTTCAAATCCGATATTCAACCATTCAGAATGTATAAAAACTTATACTTTGTTGGTGCCAAAAAAGTTTCGGTGCACCTTATCTACACGCCCGACGGTCTGGTACTTATCGACACCGGATACCCCGATATGTATGAGCAAATAATAGACAGCATATCTCGGATTTGACCCCAAAAATATTTGTGCAATTTTCCACTCCCACGGTCACATAGACCACTTTGGCTGCATAAAAATCCGTTGCCGCCTCACACCCGGTCACACTGCAGGCGTGCTTAGCTTTTTTGCAACTTTTGACGACGGAACTGTGGCAGCAATGCACGGCGGAATTGGCGGAAACATCATGACAATACCATTTTTGAAAAATACCGAAGCTAACTTCAAACAGTATATCGCAACCTATGACAATCCGTAATCAATTTTTCTTATTCCCTCAATAGGGTCTGTAAAAACCTCTGTGATTTTTTACAGACCCTATTAATTTTTTTCGGATACTTTTGAGCCTACGAAATCGCAAAATACCGATTTTGCCAGCGCTAATGCCGGAACCGACAACACTATTCCCCATATGCCAAAAAAACCTCCGCCAACAAAGAGCCCTGCCAACACCCAAAATGGTTTTAGTGCCAAGGACTCTTTTATTATAAATGGATGAATAACATTGCCGTCGAGCTGTTGCAATATCAAAAGGCAAATTCCGACCGTAACCCCTTTTGCTATACCTGAAGTTATCAGAGTCACGCTAATGGCAACGATGCTTGCCATTATAGAACCAAAATACGGAACAAGATTAAATATGCCAAGCATTAATGCCAGAGTTGGTGCATAACGCACCTTTAAAACCAGTAAAACGAAAAAAGATAAGGCAAAAATAATTGAAGCATCAATAAGTGAACAATAAATATATTTTTGAACAAAAACGACACATCTCAAAGCATACTTGCCTATGATTTTGCGACCACCGGCAGGAATAAATATTCCGGCAAAAAATTTGCCCCACCTGACCAGAGACTCTCTGTCCAAAAGTATATATACCGACATTATAACCGACAATATGGCATTAACAAGCCAGCCTGAAAATTCGATAAATGTGGTTGTGTAGACCTCGGGTCTCGCAAGGGGCGACGAAACAAGATATTTTTCCATATGTTCAAACACCTTTGATGGCTCAACGTTAAAGTGTGGATAACGATTTATTTCCGACAATACCGACGTCACTATATCGGGCACAGAACGCACAAAACTTGTGATGCTTTCTGCCAGCGTTGGCACAATAATATAAAATATAAGTGCAATAAGTACCATTGCTGTTGCATACACCACTACAACCGAAAGCACCCTCGCCCTTGCCGAAATCAACTCAGACTTTGCACCGGCAAAAAAGCTTTCTGTTTTTTTGCACAACGGATACAAAACAAAAGCAATCACAAATGCCAGAATAATAGGATACAAAACTTTTAAGATTGCACCAATCCCATACAATACATATTCTGTACTGTCCAAAAGCTTGTAGATTGCAATGAACAAAACTCCGGCGATAAACGGAGCAACAAATTGTTCATATTGATTTCTTTTCACCACTCTCACCTCAAAGCTTATTATGCGAAGCTCAGACCATTATTATAACATTCACCAACAACGCACAACCGCCATATAATAATATCAGGGGAGGAAAGTGAAATGAATAGCGCAAAAAAACCTATGAGCCTTTTAAAAAACGGAGAAAAAGCCGTTGTTGATGCATCCTACAACGAACCGGCTATGAAAAGAAGACTTTTTGATTTGGGCTTTGCTCCGGGAAGCCGCGTGGAATGCATTGGAACCGCAGCATTCGGAGACCCGAAAGCATTTCTTATAAAAAATACTGTTATTGCACTTCGATGCGAAGACAGCGAAAAAATTTATGTTAGATGTGACGAGCAAAATTCGGGTATATTATAAAATTTATCGCATATAATATAAAACAAAGGCAATGTTGTAGTAAGCCACGGGATAAAGTTTTCAATTTTTTGGTAATTTTTAAACAGTCATTTTTTAAAAAACTATTGACAAAGCCGCTCATATATGATAATATAATTAGGCGCAATGGGTACGCCGGAGTGGCGGAACTGGCAGACGCACAGGACTTAAAATCCTGCGGCCCTTAAAGCCGTACCGGTTCGATTCCGGTCTCCGGCATCGCAATTGCGCCAAACTAAATATCGCAGGGTAGAGCAGTCTGGTAGCTCGTCGGGCTCATAAAATTAAGGTTATGGGTTCGCAAATATCAGAAAAATTAAATATCGCGGGGTGGAGCAGTCTGGTAGCTCGTCGGGCTC
>SVJL01000027.1 GCA_015068985.1 Oscillospiraceae bacterium | reverse complement strand
GTCTTGCAATCGAAGCAGGTGAAGACCCTGTAAACAACCCCATTGAATACATTCTCGAATGTATCAACACTATTTACTCAATCAAACATAAAAACGGTGCCATCAGAAGGGTTAATGTTAATATTGCAGCAACTACCGTTGAAAATTATCGTAAGCTTAAAGATGCCGGAATCGGAACATACATTCTGTTTCAGGAAACCTATCACAAAGAAAGCTATGAAAAACTCCACCCAACCGGCCCCAAACACGACTACGCTTATCATACAGAAGCAATGGATCGTGCAATGCAAGGCGGCATTGATGACGTTGGTCTTGGTGTGCTTTTTGGTCTCGAACTATACAGATACGAATTTGCCGGACTGCTCATGCACGCAGAGCATTTGGAAGCTGCCCATGGCGTTGGCCCACACACAATTAGCGTGCCAAGAATCAAAAAAGCAGATGATATTGACCCAACAGCTTTTGATAATAGCATCAGTGACGAGATTTTTGCCAAATTATGTGCTTTAATCAGAATTTCTGTCCCCTACACCGGAATGATTATTTCTACAAGAGAAAGTCAGGAATTGCGCGAAAAGGTTATACGCCTTGGAGTGTCGCAGATAAGTGGTGCATCAAGAACTTCGGTTGGCGGTTATTCCGATGAAGAACGTCCCCACGACACAGAGCAGTTTGATGTGTCTGACCAAAGAACCCTTGATGAGGTTGTTAACTGGCTGATGACTGCAGGCTATATTCCATCATTCTGTACAGCTTGTTATCGCGAAGGTAGAACCGGCGACCGTTTTATGACCCTTTGCAAAAACGGTCAGATTCAGAATTGCTGTCATCCAAATGCACTTATGACTCTGAAAGAATATCTTATGGATTATGCTTCTGAAGATACTCGGCGCATTGGCGAAAAATTAATTGCAGATGAAATGGAAAATATTCCTAACGAAAAGGTAAAAGAAATTGCCAAGAACAATCTGATTAATATAGAAAACGGAAAAAGAGATTTTAGATTTTAACAAAAATGAGCACTAAGCCATAAAAAGCTTAGTGCTCATTTTACTTGTAAAACTACAAACAATTATTTTTCGTATGCTTCGTGAAGCGGAGTAAGATTGTTGGAAGAATCAACAACAAATACCTTGGTGATATCTGCTCCGCTTGTATCCATATTGGTAAGATTAAGCTTTGCTGCACCATTTTCAAGAGCTACGGTGTTGTTATAGTTTACACGGATTAATTCTCCGTCTGAATTGTAACTTGCAACAATAACATCAGCACTCTGAATATCTGTCTGCTTCATAATGTCAATTGTTGCATCAAGCGATGAACCGTTTTCGTTGAATTCTGTTGATACCGACTTATCAACACTGATTTTTGACAAGTTCTTAGAAACGATTGACAAATTATCAATTGCGGTTGTGTACACACTATCTTCTATTTTGTCAACCCAGCCTATGCGAATTTCAGCAATTGTTGTTGCTCCGTTAATGGTGCCATTTGAATAACTGGTCCATCCTTCGCTACTTTCACCGCTGATTTTAACTCTTCTGCCATTCACATACAGCATATAATAAGCATCGGGAGCGAAAACACCTGATTGTTTAATAACAAGGTCAAAACTATACCATTTTTGTTTTTCCAGTGTAATTCCCGTAGATTTTCCGTTTGATTTTAGAACACCGTCTTTGCTTATTGTTATCAGTTTAGGATTGAGATATGCGTTTGTTGTTGAGTCTGAAGCGCTTGGACCTCCAAATCTGACACCAACAAATCGACTTTTATCTTCAGTTCCGGTTCCGTCAAATGCCATTTGTAGTCTAATGTGAACACCATTTTCTGCAGATAATTTAGCATTATCAACAATAAATCGGAAATATGGCTCATAATGGTAGCCATTTTCCTCAATCATTTTGCCTTCCATAACTGCAGATGTGTTATGAATATCCTTTCCCCAAAGACCTTTTTGAGGATAAATTGTGCGATAGCTTCCATCTTCAGCCGATGCTTCATAAACATTCGTTGTGCTGACAGAAGTTATACTGTAGTTGCCATAGGCAGTTTCCGGTGAAGGAGTTCCGTTTTTGGTTGTATAGTTATCAAAAGTTATGAGCGAGTCATCCTTTAGTCCGTGTCGGAAAGATGTGGTAACAAGATTTGCCGAGTTGTAAAGATTAACAACCGGCTCGGGATATGGCGTGAAAGCATATTCTACGCCTCTTATGTCACTAATACCATCGCAAGTCACGGTAACAGTGTTGGCACTTGTAATTTCTGCCTCTGCATCATAAAATTCGCCGTCGGCATTACACACCTTAAAGCCTTTAAGAGATGTGGTGCCATCGGGAGTTTTTAAGCCGTCATACACATCTTTGAATGTGATAACAAGCTCATCGCCATTATATGCAAAATCGGATGGTGACGGATATTTTGACTGAACATTCATTCCATAAGCTGTCTTTTGGGCGGCTAAGGCAAGTCTTGCACCAACGGTTCGCTTGTCGTTGGGGTGAACGTTATTTTTTTCGCCAACGTCCATAAGGGAAACCATATCAACTCCGCTTACCTGATTTGCAAATTCATACTGTGCCTCTCTGATATATTCGTAATATTTTGAGTGAATTTCGGTTGCATCGGGAGCTATCTGAGCAAGAATAAATGGAACTTCGTAGCCCCAATGCGCTCTCCAATCGGCAAGCATAACCTTTTGCATATTGAGGTAGCGAGTGTGGGCAGTGTTGTTGCCCTCGCCCTGATACCATATAACACCCTTTATTTTCAGCTTTGTGAAAGGTGCAATCATCGCATTAAAGAGCTTGCCTGAACCCATCTCCCAGCTTGTTTCGTGTTGATAGTTTACTCTGTCTTCAAGACCACCTGCAAGCATAGCGGGTTTTGTTATCCAACATTCAATTTTGGACGAGCTTCGGGCAGATTCAATAATGCCAACAGGCACACCAACTGCAGGTTGAAGATTACGTACAAAGTGATAACCTGTTGCAGAAAATTCGCCAACTGTAGATGTGGAACAAATTTTCCATTCGCCGTTTGTCACATCCCATTTTTCTGTATCTGATCCTTGTAGATCGTGTGTAAAAAATCTGATGTTTGAATCTGTCGGAGCATTTGCAATGTCTTCTTTTGCCTGCTCGGAATCATTTTGTTTCACAAACTGGTTAAGCGACATATCCATGTTTGATTGACCGGAGCAAAGCCACACATCACCGGCTAATATATCGACAAAGGTTAAAGTTTCGTTTGTCGACGATGTCACAGTCATAGTGTATGGATTATTTTCAACGCTAATTGCATCGGCTGTTACTTCCCAATTGCCGTCTGCATCGGCGATGGTTGTGTAGGTCTTTGAATCCAATTCAACACTTATGCTTGCACCGGGGCGCACCATACCATAAAGGGTGAGAGCTGTGTCTCGGGGAAGCACTGCACCATTTGCAAAAAAAGACGGCATTTTGAGAGGTGGAATTTCTTTGAATTCTGGCACATCTGCTCTTGTCATTGCTCTTATAGACACATTGTCAAAGGCTGTGAGCTCGTAGTGATTTGCAGGGTGAATGAGGGTTCCTGTCGATGCACCAAATCTGGTGAAATACAATTGATATAAAGGATTTGAACCGTTGTTTAGTTTTAGATAATATATTCCATCATCACCGAGACTATCGTTGCTATTTAGGGTGAGCTCCTGTTTGTAGCCGTTGACATAAAACTCTACACCGGTAGCGTGAGCACCTGTTGAATCTGTTAAATAAAACAGAACATCAATATCATACCATGTCTGAGGCTTTAAATCCAGCTCAACATTTCGTCCTAAAACAGATAATACATCATTTTTTAGTGCTAATATATATGCACCAAGATTTTTAGCGCTTCCATATTTAAATCTGGCACACACATAACGATTGGTATTGGTAGAGCCCTCATATGCAAATTGATATGAGAAATGAATAACATCTTTATCATATGTTTCATCTGCATAGCTGCTGTCGGAATCTTTGTCAGTCAAAAGATTATATACCATATTCGTGCCTGTCCAACCATCGGCATTATATGCCTTTGTATATGCATTACCTTGAGCATCTTCGTCCAACGAACCCGGAAAGTATTTTTTGATTGCAAATGAAACATCGTCAGAAGTTTTTCCATATGCTCCGTTTAGTGCAACGATACTATCGTATCCGCCATCAGATGTTGTTCGTGTTTGAGATGGCTTGGTTGTTCCACCTGTATCAAGACAGGCGGGAGTTTTGTTTCCACCGGTATATCCAGTAAAATCACAAGGACCGACAATATCGACAACTGTAGATGTTTCGGTTGTTTCTTCCGTTTTTTCTTCTGCAAAAACTGCAAATGAAGAAGCGAGAGTAAATATGAGTAAACAAGAGATGAATTTGGTAAAAATTAATTTAAAATTCATAAAATCACCTTTTTGTATTACCAGAAAAGCATATCAAAACCTTTCAGTTTATAGATTGCCTCGGCAAAGTAATAATCACCATAGATGATGGGGAGACCCTTTCTCCTTTCATCTGGGAAATATCTTTCAACACCATATTGCAAAATTGAGTCTTCTGTATCGGACCAATCACAATATTTTTCTTCCAGTGCCTTGAGCATACGGATTGCGGCGTTAAAATACATTGGTTTCTCATCATCAGGCACACATTTTGAAATTTCCAAAAGGCCGCAAGCAGCAGCTGCACCGGCAGTTGTGTCGGGCTCTGTGCAAGGAGATTTGAAGTCAACTCTCGGAATGTAGCCTGTGTCACAAACATTTGCAATAAAATAGTTAGCAACCCTTTTTGCAACATCAAGATATTCCTGCTTGCCTGTGTGAATATAGCTGAGAACGTAGCCATACACTGCCCATGCCTGACCTCTTGACCAGGCGGAATCGGCAGAATAGCCTTGACCGCCAAGCACTTCTTTAATTTCACCTGTTGCCGGATCGAGGTCAACAATGTGGCGAACAGAACCGTCGGGACGAATGTGAGTCTGAATTGTTTTATCGGCATGAGCTTCGGCTATGTAGTAAAAACGTTTGTCGCCAATAAGCTCCGATTCACGGTAAAGAAGCGGCAAATTCATCATACAATCAATAATAACCTGCCCTACTCTGTCGCCGTTCCATACGCGAATATAGTTTCCGCGAATGTTAAAGCGTGATGCAAGGTGAGTTGCAGCAAGAGTTGTACGAGCTTTTGATTTTTCACCGCCAAACAAGCGATGATTAATTCCGCTTGAAATGTGCCACATAAAGCCAACATCGTGCGAAAGCTTATCGGGCATAGCAAGAGCTGCGTCAAGCATTTCTTCAGCGTGTTCTGCTGTTTTTTTATACACTTCATTTTTAGTGCCAACATACATCAACCACATAAGTCCGGGCCAAAAGCCATTTGTCCAACGGTATATGATTTCGGCAGCATTGTCGTGAACACCGTCAATGGTTGTGTATGGAATTTTATCATAGGATGATACTGCAGTGCGTGAAAGCTTAGTGTCAAGCTTTTCCCAGATTTCGTCCACCCATTTTTTTGTTTCGTCGTTTAAATTATACATTTTGTCACCTCATAATTGTATTAATTTATGTATGCGGCATGACAAGCCGCATACATAAATTATAAAACAATAAAACAATATAAACAATGTCGAAAATCTAACATATGCTTACAATTTCTCAGTTAAGTGAAAGCATTCTGCTTATAACCGCTGCAGACTCTGCTCTTGTGGCATTATCGAGCGGATAGAATCCACCATCTGTTCTGCCCTTCATAAGACCGCTTTTGAGTATTGCATCAACATACACCTTAGCCCAATCGTGGATTGCGTGCGTATCGCTGATAGAATCAAGCTTACTTTCGGCAGTTTCATATTTTTTGATAAGGTCTGCCGCACCAACAATGATTTTTGCCATTTCCTGACGGGTAATCAGATCATTGGGTCTAAAGCTGTTGTCAACAGAAATCAAGTTATAATCAAGTGCTGCCTGAACGTTTTGTGCAAACCAGTCACCGGATGCAACATCAGCAAAGGTGCCACTGTAGGAAACATTTGCAATACCAAGGCTTCGAGTTACCATTGCAACAAATTCGGCTCTTGTGATTGATGAATCGGGGTTATAATTACCTGCCGTATCACCTTTGACAATTCCCTTGGAATGTAAGTCGGAAACATAGCTTTCTGCCCAGTGACCGGACATATCACTAAGTGACGATTGTGTGCCTGTGCCGGGAGTGGGAACAGTTGTTCCACCACCAACACTGCCACCGCCGCCAATGCTGCCACCTGATCCGCCTGCAGAGCCGCCACCGCCGCCCGAAGGAGAGTCAACAATACCAACACCGTTATTGGGTTTTTGAGGTACAACTGCATCTCCGCCAATGCCGGTGATGTAGTTGCCATTTTTGGTAAACGACATCACTTCGTCATTGATATAGAGCTTGATGGGGGTTTTTTTGCTGAATACCTTAAGCTGGGATGCATCGGCTTCGGAATCGGTTGTTATGTAGGCATTAGTGCCGGAAAGGTCTGCATAAACCTCGGCAACCTTTTTATCCGACTCAAGCACAACAGCTCCATCGGTTGTTTTAACATAGGAACCGTCTTTTATGAGCACCGAAACAACCTCGCCTTTGATATTTTCCATAACAAATGAAAGCTGAGCATCAGTTTTGTAATTGCCAAATTCACCAACACTACCGTCATAGCTCATTCGATAGTAACCAACAAATTTTTCGCCGTTTTTGGTTATGTTAAATTTAACAGCTGTTGCATCACCGTTTGTGATGAGTTTTTCACTGGTGAGTGATGCTGTTGGATCTTCGTTATTTACTGCAATTACAGTGTCGAAGGTAGTTGTGCCTGCGGCATTTCTCTTTTCAAAATAGCCATAGGGTGCCGGTTCAACAACCTGATAACCACGGTCATAATAACCCATAGTTTCTTTTGTGGCTGCACTTTCGTCTGCTCCGGCAATAATTATGTTTGCACCGGTTTCAAAATTTGAACGAACCGTGCGGTTATCTTCCGAAATTTCAAGTCCTGCACCGGGAAGCATATGCCAAAGCTGTTTGTAGTTATTCTGCTTCTTGGTATCGGTTGGATTTATTCTGTCGGACACAATCCATATATCAGGTTTTATAAATGTTATATTTCTGATGTGATCAAAACCTGCATAACTTGTTGATGACTGACGCAAAAAGTCGAAAGACGAATTGGTTGTAAAGTCTAAAACTGCACCGTTAGCGTTTTCAAATTTTTCACCATCAGCTGCCGTTATTTTTCGTTGCGAAGCATCATTAATCATTACTGTGTTGTGAGCTCTGGTCGACATTGCATACACACGGTACGGGTCGGTTGAATCATAGGTGAATTTACCGGCATCGGTGAGAAGAATTCGATTGTAGGCAGAAAGTATGATACCGTTATAGTCGGTGTGACCATGCTGACCGCCGCCTCGAACATTGGTGAAGAGATAGGGCGAAGTTTTGCTCCAATCAGCTCTCATAACTGTTACCAAAGAGCTTGGGAAGGTCTGAGAAGTCCAGGTTGGCTTTGTTCCCTTTGCGCCGTAAGATATGATGTAGCGCAAAACATCATCATCATACCAATCGATAACCTTGTTAAACGACGATGTCGGACGTGTGCTTTCGCCGGCATCACCATAAGACAAGCTCTGACCGTCGTTGGTGTAGAGTGCTGCCTGATAGTATGCCATTGAGTGAAGGAGCTTGTCATATTCTTCAGACACGTCGTTGCCGGTTGCAAGAAGGTCGGCCTTATAGTTAACGTAGCCTGAGAATGCATCAACCGAATAACCGTTACAAGCTTCAACATATGAACCATCTTCAAAGTTAGAGTCGAAGAGCATTTTTTCAAGAACAGCAGATGCTCTGTCGTACCAGCTCATACCCTCAAATGCGGTATCACCATCTTTTGAGTGTGCAAATTCGGGAACTCTGATGGAGCCATCGAGCATTGACTGATGCTCAAACTGACGCCAGTTACCTGAGTCTGTGTTATAGTGAGTGAGGTAGGTGTATGTATCCCACTGACTTTTTAGCATAGCAGTGATAAAATCAGGCGTTGCATAAGGACTCTTCACAATGTCGTTTATACATTGATTCCAGTTTTGCATACGAAGTGCAGCGTCGAGTGTTCTCGGGAAGCCGCCTCTTAAATCAAGAACGCCGTCGTTGTCGCCTCTGCCCTCGTTTGCATAGTCATAGTTACGATGGTCATTGAGGTATGCACCGGTTTTAGAAATGAAGTTTTCTATGATTCTCTGAGCTTTGTAAGCATAATAGTCATTACCTGTGAGACGATACTCAAGACCAATTGCAGGGAATGCATAGAAACGGCACACCTGACCGATATATTCTGTGTCGGCACCATCAATAAATTCCCATGTGGGTTTGATATCATCGGGCAGACCATTCATTGAATAGATATAGCCGACAAAATCATCCCATTTTGCAATGTCACTTGTCCACGTACTGTCGGGTTCTTTGAGCACAGCAATACGCTTGTCGCCTGCAAAATGAGGTTCTGCCCTGCCGTAGAGCACAAGAACAGCTTTTGTTACAACATCGGTTTCTCTGAGGCCGGTGAGGTTAAATCTTACCTTGGCGTGGCGTGTGTCATTGCCCTGGAAGTCACCAAATGTCTGAACAGTAAGATACTCTTCATCACCGAAGTTTGTGCCGTGATATTCTCCGCCTCTGATTTCGATTGTATCCTGAGCTTCAAAGGTTTTAACTTCACCGTTAACGGTGAGTTCGAGCCTTGGTCTGTGAGATGCAACCGGATCATTGTGGCGTCCGAATGTGGCGTAGCTTGATTCGTTATACCAAGCCTGAACAGAATATGCCACGTTAACTCCGGCAGTAAGATCCTCACGGGATACAGGAATTTTAACGTCGCCCCACTCAGGTGACAGATATCCTGAGCCTTGATAGTAGCTTGAACGCTGTTGATGATAGAAATCATCAACTATAAGGTTTGCCCAGCCTGTGTTTCTGGAAGAAACACTAACTGTACTATAGGAACTACGCACATTCTGGAAATAGTTAAGAAGTTCGGCTTTGGCGGCAGTATAGTCTCCGCTTGTGCCTATTTCTTTGACTATGTTGCAAAGATCGGTCAAAACTTTTTTGCCGCTTGAATCTTTAAAATCATAGTTAAACTTTGGCTCTGTAGTCCATTTGCTTCCATCCCATACGCCAAAAAACTCTTCGTCAGGCATATGTTCGGGATCTTTGAAGGGAGCATCGGCAATAACTGTGAATTCAAAGTCTTTTGTTGCTACAGCACCGCCTCGTTTGATGGTTGCAGTAACTGTTACAACTGCATTTTCTTCGTTATAGCGTGGGCACACAACTCTGCCGCTGCTTGTGATGTGCACAGGGTCGGATGTTGACCAGCTGATATCTGAACCATACACACCCTTAGATATAAAGTTGAGTGAACGTTTGATCTGTTTTGATCCATTTTCGTCACGGGCAACTACATCGTAGGTTATTCTGTCGGCCTCAGCCTGAACAGCTGCCATATCATCTTCTCCGGCATTTGATGCAACAGTGAAGAAAAGCTCTTTGGTGCGTTTTTTCTCATAGGCAGTGCCGTCACCGGCAGAAATTGTTGCTGTGAGAGTAACTGTTTTTTCTTCGGCACCGGGTGTTACAACACCATCGTCAGAAATGAAATCGGGGTCAGATGATGACCATTTAATATTGGAGCCGTAAGTGCCGAGACTTGGCAAAACAAGGTCTTTGGTTACAAGGCCATATTGTGTTGCTGTGTCGGCAGGATTGTAGAGCATAAGCTCTTTGAGAACATCATAATCCTGATCAACTCGTTCTTCATAAAGAGGATAAGCCTCATAGAATTTTGCATTGTCAATTTCAACGGTAGTAAATTCGTCTGTTCCGTTTGTATAGAACTGAATACTTCTGATGTTAACCGAAGTGTCACCTCTTGGTGTCCAGTTCTGACAAATCATTTTGTCATTAACCCAAAGAGTAAAGGTTGACTTTGGAGTGTTCATAAGCACTGTGAATTTTGCTTCAGTGCCAAAATTGCCAACAATTTTGCTCTTGTTGGTGTCGGAGGTGTTGTATACTCTGAGGTTACCGCCGCCTGCCCAGTTGGCGTGGAAGTAGTCTTTTTTACCGTCGGCTCTTATGTACACGACGCCATCGTTAGTTTTGCGGAGAGTAAACTCTACCACATAAATGCCCTGCAGATAGGCTGAATTAAAGCTGAAGGTGGTGCCTGTAAGAGCACTTCCATTCATTGTACGGTCAAGAATACGGCGTTCGTCCATTGTTTTGATAGTACCTGTTGACTGAGATGCAGACCAAGCTGTTTTCGGATTATTATCATCAAAATTTTCTGCGTGAACAGCCTTTTTAAGCTCCGGCATTTCATCTTTTACGTGAGCAACAACGGTTAAATTGTGCGAAACAGTTGTGGTGGCTGTGCCGTTGGTAAGTGTTGCCGTTATTGTGACCGATTTGGAACCTGTTTCGGGCGGAGTTACCACACCCGATGTCGAAATCGTCTTTTCATCGGTAGATGACCACAAAATACTTGAACCGCAAGAGCCGGTTGTGGGAAGTTCCATATTATCCCAGATTTTATCGGCACTCTGCCATGTGAGTCTGCGAAGTTCAAGGGATGCGGCATCAAACGCTATTGCATCGTCTTGAGGAAGTGATGCATAATAGGCTCTGAAATCGCTCACTCTTGATGTACCGCTGATTTGGCGGGCTGTAAGCTTCTGGATTCTGCCAACAGCGATTGCACCGATTTTTTGGTTAACAATTTTATCGTCGCCATACCATGCACTCATCATACCAGAATCGGGATCAGTGGCAATAACAAGCTTTCTGCCATCAATAACACCATCTTTTACTTTAACCCACTGTGCATCTGAATCATATGTTTCACGAATTGAAGCATAAATTGCATTGTTTTCAAATCTGAATGCAAACGGAGCATATTCGTTAGTGTCACCGGCTTCAATGGCAACATTATCCCCGTAAACATTGATTTCATATACAACAGGAGTGTAGTATGCATCACGGGCATTGTTGTGGAAAAGTGAGAGCATGTCGCACACATTGTCCTCATCCACCTTGAGCGAAATGCCGTCTGCACCAAATTTTGGTGTTCCGTCAATAACAGAAACCATATCACTCTGCTTGATTGATTTGAGTGTGTTTTCGCATATCAGCTCGGTGAGTACGGGCATTGGTGTTTTGCTAAGTTGTTTTACCGTAACATCAAACTCTTTTGTTTTTGATTTTCCGTTGTATGACACGGTAGCCGTGAGCAAGCATTTTGAGTCGCCGCTCTCTGAACGTGTTACTTCGCCAAGCTGATTGATAACCGAAGTGTCGCTAATTTCCCAGCTTATGATACTTCCGTTAACACCGTTGGTGGGGAATGTTATAGCTGAGGTTACTTCGCTAACGGGTTCTTTGGAAAGATCTGAGAAATCAAGAAGTGCTATGTCCATATCAACAACGTTGGTTGAAGAAAGCTGAGAGCTATACACTGTGAATGAACGCAGAGAAAGCGTTTGATAGCTCGAAATTCGCATCATCACATCAATGTATGCCACGTTGTCGGTTTTGGTTTCGGAGTATCCTTGAGCTGCCACTGTATCGTCGAGCCAAAGTGTTACAACGCCTGTTCTTAGATTGAGGACAGATTCTAAGTTTTGTGTAATACTGCATTACAATAAAAAATATGTTGCACAACACATCATAAACCTTTCTTAGAAATCCATCGTTTTATTAGAATTTGTACATTGCTCAGCCATAATATTAGTGTTATAATTAGATAATAGATATTAATATATCGGGGGTATATAAAATGTCTCAACAATTAATAAAAGGGATTTCCATTTGCCATCCCGTAAAAGCCACAAAAGAATATATGATTCAAGCGATAAAGTATGCTACCCAAAACGGAATTGATCATATTCAATATGGCGGACCGATGCACGATCACGCAAGAGGCAACATCGACGGTATGACAATGTATCGCAAATACAATTTATTTAACAGCTTCAAAGACGAAGCATACATAAAGGAATCAATCGAAATATTAAACGAAGCTTGCAGAGTTGCCAAAGAATCAAACATCAAATTTTTTGCATGGCATCACGAGCTTTTTTTGCCGACGGATTTTAAGGATGCATATCCGGAAATTCTTAACGAAAATGGCGACATTGAAGTGTCACACCCTATTGTTCAGGATTTTATAGAGAATAAAGTAGCAGATTTTTTTCACAGTTACCCATTAATGGACGGTATTGTTTTAACACTTCACGAAACACAGGTACCATTATTAAAACTTAAAAATCAAAAGCTTGGCAAAATCGAAAGGGTAAAACACGTTACAAAAATTTTATTCGACAGCTGCAGGGCACTTGGCAAAGAACTTATAGTGAGGCCTTTTGCCAGCACAGATGAAGACTACGAAATGATGACAAAAGCATATGAAGAAATTTCTCCAGAGCTTGTTGTAATGGATAAATGGACTCAGTTTGACTGGAGTCTGACAATGCCCAGCAATCCATTTTTCAACAAAATAAAAAACAACCCCTTGTTTGTTGAAGCCGACATTTTCGGTGAGTATTTTGGAAAAGGTCGTTTGCCAATTATGCTGAGGGATCATTTGGCAAAAAAATTTGAATACTCTGAAAAATTCTCCCCTCTTGGCTATGCTGCAAGAATAGACCGTGCAAATCAAATTCCATTTGGCGATGTTAATGAGGTCAATCTTCATATATACAGTGCCCACCTAAACGGAAAAAATCCCGAAGATGCTATAAACACATTTTTTGAATCAAAATATCCCGGTTGTGGAGCTGAAGTGCGAGATTTGATGGAGAAAACCGAAAATGTGCTGATTAAATCTATTTACATTAAGGGGTATTTATTTAGCGAGCTTAGCATTTTTCCAAGATTAAATCATTGCATAAATCATTATTATTTTGAAATGATGAAAGAGGGATGCAACATCCAATCAAACGAATGGTACATTCCCAAGGGCTGGAAACGTTCTTCCACCGACGAAATGATTAAAGAAAAAGCAGATGGTGTTGAAGCGGCAAATGCAGCATATGAAGAGCTATTAACCCTTAAAGACAAGATTGAAGCGTCAGAATATGAAAAATTATTACTAAAATTTACAAACCTCAAATACGTTGCAAAAATGTGGCAACTCTTGCTTTTTGTTCATATGAGCTATGCACGCTATTTTGAAACCAACGACGAAAAATATGAAACAGAGCTCATGGACAATATACAAAAAATGCTTGACTTAAGTAAAGAAGCAACAACGGCTTTGGGCGATAAATTCTATTGCAACAATATGAGCAACGGCAAATATTATGACCTTGTTGGTCTGTTCACAAGCGATGTTATAAAAGGCTTTAACTTAGAAAAAATCGGATGCAAGAATCTGGCATCAAAGCACGACACTTTAGACTATGTTCTTTGCGGTGGAGCTTGTGAGGGGCATGTTCTTCAAAAAGAAGTTAATTTCAGCGACACTATCATAAAAGACGATTCGCTGTGCCGCATTCCGGGCAATCGAAACGGAATGAAATGGAGCGCTATTAACGCTCACGGATGGTTTAGTTTTGAAATGAAAGTTAAGCCGAACTGCGCAAACAAAATTGAAATTGTGGCCGATAATGACGATGGTCAGATTGAATTTATGCTTACAATCAATGGTGAAACGCACAAAGTTTCAAAAGAATCAAGAAACAAAGAAACAATTATGGTTGATTTTGCCGAAAACCACGGCTATGACACTGTAAGAGTGCGTATTGATAAGGTGTCGGGTTATACCCCATGTGTATACAGCATAAGAACAATTAAATAAAACAAGAGGATGTAAAAATTTTAATGATTTTTACATCCTTTTTATTGACACAATTGCTTTTGTGTGTTATAATCTTTCAAGTGCCATCAGTCGGCACGCAGGCGATGATAGAAAGTTGACGGCTGGCAAGCACGCTATACTTAGGTTCCGTCCTGTATGTGAAAGAATTGATAATTGAAAATGGAAAGTTGAAAGTGAATAAATAAATGGGAAACGTTATTGAAATTAAGAGTTTTAACTTTGCCGTTAGGATTGTCAATTTGTATAAGTATTTAACCGATACAAAGAAAGAATATGTTCTTTCGAAACAGTTGCTTCGTAGTGGCACAAGTATCGGTGCAAATGTTGCTGAGGCTGAACAAGCACAAAGCAAACCTGATTTTGTTTCAAAAATGAATATTGCATTAAAAGAAACCTCGGAAACAAAGTATTGGATTAAACTTTTAAAGGCAACCGAATTTCTTTCCGAAAAAGAAAGTAATTCACTTTTAGCTGATTGTGTTGAATTGGAAAAATTGTTAGTAAGTATTATTAAATCTTCAAAACAATAATTTTCAATTTTCCATTTTCAACTTTCAATTTAATAAATGCGGATGTGGCGGAATTGGCAGACGCGCCAGATTTAGGTTCTGGTATCTCCGATGTGCAGGTTCGATTCCTGTCATCCGCATAAAAAACGACAATTTTCAAAAGAAAGTTGTCGTTTTTTTCTTTTTTTAATTATGATTTTATCAAACCAAACCAATCATCGCCAAAATAACCGGTATGCAAATTAGCAACAGTGCCACACCAATCACAATTGCCGGCGAAAATTTTTTCTTTGGTTGTGCAGAAGCACTCATTTCAACAAGCTTAGCTCTTCTGAGGCCTCCGACAATCGGACGATATGTTATTAATATTATTGCGGTGTTTAACAAACCCTTAACAAGATTAAATGGCAAAAAAACAGTTGCAAGCATGGGAGCTATCATTTCGCGAGTTGTTCCAACCATATACAGCGGAGTGATATAGTAATTCCACAGCACCATCACTCCTGTAAGAACCAATGTTGCCACGCAAAGACCTGCTATTGCAGAGTTTAGTGTACGTTTTCGGTTGTATATGAGAGATGCCGTCGCACAATATGAAGCAGTTGACACAAAATTCATTATAAGACCAATAATACCTGTGTCACTAACAGACAAGAACTCAAGAAAACCAACAACTAACGATATTATTACTGCATAGACAGGACCCAGAACAAAACCGCCTATTGTTATGGCAACATCCTTAACATCGAACTGCAAGAAACCATACACCTGTGGGATTATTTTACTAATCAACATCAAAAGATATGCTGCCGCGCAAAGCATAGAAGCAGAAGTTAATTTTCTTGTTGAAATTTTCATAATAATTGCACTCCTCAAAAAAATATTGCCCTGCAGAAATTTCTGCAGGGCAAATAAATTGCATAATATTACAATTCTTCTTCCATCCGGACTATTACCGTCGGCTTTGGAATTTCACCAAATCAGCTTAAGTTGCTGCTTTAACAGCTAAACAAATTAAGCTCGCGGGCTATACCGCCGGTGAGGATTTGCACCTCGCCCCGAAGACACATTATATTATATCATTAAAATATGAATTTGTAAACAATAAAATCACAAATTTAATATAGTTTAAAAATCAAGACATAATTCAATTGGTTTCATTTCTGCAAGGGATGCAGGAATGTCGATAATTCGTTGATTTAAAGAGCCTCTGAATCGCATATTAAGTTCTGTATTATCAATTTCAAACCTGCCATCAACCAAAACATCACACATCTCAAGAAGTTTTCGCTTTTCTTTGTCGAAAATAAGATTCTCGAATGTGTAACCTGAATAAACCCATATTGTTTTACCGGTTGTGTCTTTAACCGCTTTTGCAAGAGCATATAAAGCCTCTGTTTGCTCAAAGGGTTCTCCGCCGCTAAATGTAACATTTGTTATGGAGCTTTCAGAAAGCTTTTTAAGCACTTCTTCAACTGTTAATGATATGCCGCCGTTATAGTCCCAGGTTTCAGGATTATGGCACCCGTCACAATGATGGGGACAACCGCTCACAAAAACAACGTCTCTGAAGCCTGTTCCGTCAACGGATGATGAATATACTATATCAGCAATTTGTATTTTGAGTTTTTTCCAATCAGATGTCATGCGTTACCCTGTCCTTTAACTCTGCTTTTTTTGCGTGGTTCCAATTGTTAACACTTCCAACAAGATATCCTGTTATTCTTTGAATAACATCAATATTATCACTTCCGCATCTGGGGCATTTGTCAATGTCTTTTTCGGCATTTTCAAATCCACAGTCCAGACAACGGTTGCGGGTGTGGTTAACAGATCCATAACCAATATTATATTTGTCCATAAGATCAACTGTTTGCATAACGCACTCAGGATTATGAGTTGCATCGCCGTCGAGTTCAACATAGAAAATATGACCGCCTCGTTCAAGATCGTGATACGGAGCTTCTATGCGGGCTTTGTGTTCAACAGAGCATTTGTACCACACAGGAACGTGAGAACTGTTTGTGTAATACTCTTTATCGGTAATGTCTTTTATCATACCAAACTGTTCTCTGTCTTTTTTGGTAAACTTTCCGCTAAGACCTTCGGCAGGAGTTGCAAGAAGACTATAGTTAAGATTTTTGTCTGATGAAATTTCGTTGATTCTATCACGCATATGAGTGATGATTTTCAATCCGAGTTTCTGAGATTCTTCGCTTTCGCCGTGGTGCTTTCCGGTAAGGGCGATTAATGTTTCTGCAAGACCAATAAAGCCAATGCCCAACGTGCCGGTTTTAAGAAGTGTTTTAACTTGTTCATCATATTTTATAGACTCACTGTTTTCCCACATTCCGCTCATAAGCATAGGAAATTGTTTTTTCAGTGCAGTTCTCTGGAAACAATAGCGGTCATATAGCTGAGCTGCCGCAACGTCAATACACTTGTCAAGATTACGGAAGAAAATCGAAAGTTTTTCGTCTTGGTCTTCAATGTTCATACATTCAAGTGCAAGCTTAACAATGTTGATTGTTGTGAAAGAAAGGTTTCCTCTTCCAATTGATGTTTTTTCGCCGTGGCGGTTTTCAAACACACGGGTTCTGCAACCCATTGTTGCCGTTTCATACATAAATCTGTGCGGATCGTTTTCGTTCCATTTTTCGTGCTGATTATATGTTGCATCAAGGTTAAGGAAATTCGGGAAAAAGCGTTTGGCAGTGACCTTGCACGCAAGCTTATACAGGTCATAGTTACGATCTGTAGGAAGATAGCTCACTCCCCTTTTCTTTTTCCAGATCTGAATCGGAAAAATCGGAGTTTCACCGTTGCCAACACCACGATAGGTTGAATTAAGAATTTCTCTGATAACACATCTGCCCTCAGCGGAGGTATCGGTTCCGTAGTTGATTGATGAAAAAACAACCTGATTACCACCTCTGGAATGAATTGTGTTCATATTATGAATAAACGACTCCATAGCTTGGTGAACTCGATTAACCGTCATATTCATAGCGTGCTGAACATAACGATCTTCGCCGCTTAAATCATCAATCGGAAGATTCAAATAATCATCAACTTCTTTGTTTTTATAAGCAGCGAGGTCTGTTCCGGTTAGTTTTTCGATTTTTTCAAGTTCTTCAATGAATGTGTATCTGACAAACGGAGCCATATAGAAATCAAAGGCAGGAATTGCCTGACCACCATGCATTTCATTTTGAATTGTCTCCATTGATATACAAGCAATTATTGCAGCAGTTTCAATTCTTTTAGCCGGTCTTGAAGAGCTGTGGCCGGAATGAAAACCATCCTTAAGAATGCGGTCAAGTGGGTGCTGGAGACAGGTGAGCGACTTGGTGGGATAATAGTCGGCATCGTGAATATGAATATAATTGCTCTTAACATAATCTTTGGAGGTATCGGAAAGAAGCATATCCAAAACAAAGGGTTTTGAACTTTCGCTAGCAAATTTCATCATCATGCCGGCAGGTGTGTCGGTATTCATATTGGCGTTTTCTTTTGTGACCTCATTTGCAATCGTGTTCACAATACCCATATATGTATCATATGTTTGACGACCACGTGCAATGTTTCTTTTTTCTCGATAAAGAATGTATGCTTTGGCAACGTTTTTGTATTGAGACTTCATCAGCTCAACTTCAACAAGATTCTGGATTTCTTCAACGCTTATAACGTCATTGTCCAGACCTCTTATTTTTTCGGCAATTTTGTCTGCATACTCCTTATCGTTAACAAACTCGTGATTCATAGCTTTAATGATGGCATTGACAATTTTTTCTTTATTAAAATTTTCGATTCTGCCATCTCTTTTTCTGATTGTACTAACCATATCAAAACCTCCATACAAACACAATATATTGTGTATACCACATATATTTAACCATATATAATGTTTTTTGTCAATAGTCGAATTGTTACATTATGGTTACAAAGAATTATTATTTGCATATTGTGCATTAAAACAGAGGTTGAGTCATATTGCAAAAAATAAACTGTTCCGCAAAATTTGCGAAACAGTTTATGATTTGTGTTATTAACCTTTTACGGCACCGATCATAACACCCTTTACAAAGTATTTCTGAATAAAGGGATATACCAAAAGAATCGGCACTGTTGCAACAATGATTGT
>SVJL01000145.1 GCA_015068985.1 Oscillospiraceae bacterium | reverse complement strand
GAAACAGTTACCGGTAAGGTAAGACTCAAACTCTACAAAGGCAACTGCACACCTGCGGGCACCACCTCCCCCTACTCTCTCTACGATGAAGACATTGCAACCTTTGCAGAAGACGAAGTGTATGATCAGAAAGATTCTGCAGGCTTCATCAACCTCTTTGGTCTGCCCCTCAAGGTGAGAGCAATGATGAAGAGAAGAAACGAACAGGAAAACAAATAATTCAGGCAAATATAAATTTCGGGCAGTCCGTTTTTGCGGATTACCCGAAATTTGCGTATAGAAAGGAAGATACACAATGAAGCTTTGGGGCGGAAGATTCAGCAAAAACACTGACTCTGAAGTTAATGATTTTAACTCATCAATACGCTTTGACCAGAGAATGTACCGTCAGGATATTCTCGGCAGCATTGCTCATGCAAAAATGCTTGGAAAATGCGGGATTATTCCAAAAGACGACAGCGACCTCATTGTTAAAACCCTTGGTGAAATTCTGGACGATATCGAAAACGGCAAGGTTGAGTTTATGATTGATGCAGAAGACATTCACATGAACATTGAGACCATTCTCACAAGCCGCATCGGTGACGCCGGAAAAAGACTCCACACAGGCAGAAGCCGCAATGACCAGGTTGCTCTCGACATCAGAATGTATTTGAAAGACGAGATTACAGAAATTAAAGAAATGCTCGTTTCTCTGGAAAAAACTCTTCTTAAGCTGGCAGGTGAAAATCTCGACACCATAATGCCCGGCTACACTCATCTTCAGAAAGCTCAGCCAATAACTCTTGCTCACCACACAATGGCATATTTCGAGATGTTTAAACGCGACATCGAAAGACTCTCCGACACCTACAAACGCACCAACATTATGCCCCTTGGTTCGGGTGCACTTGCTGCCACCACCTACCCTCTCGACAGAGAGTTTGTTGCATCAGAGCTTGGGTTTGATTCTATCACACTCAATTCTCTCGACGGCGTGTCGGACAGAGATTTTGTGATTGAGCTTGCAGCCGACCTCTCCATTCTGATTATGCATCTGAGCCGTTACTCAGAAGAGCTGATTTTGTGGAACACAAACGAATTTCAGTTTATCGAAATGGACGACGCCTGCTCAACCGGCAGCTCCATTATGCCTCAGAAGAAAAACCCCGACGTGGCAGAGCTCATAAGAGGAAAATCGGGCAGAGTGTATGGCGATTTGGTGAGTATTCTCACAACAATGAAAGGTCTGCCTCTTGCCTACAACAAGGATATGCAGGAAGACAAGGAATGCATTTTTGATGCAATCGACACAATCAAGCTTTGCGTGCCTGTGTTTGAAAAAATGATTGCAACAATGAAAATAAACAAAGACGCTATGCAAAAGGGTGCAGGCGGCGGATTTACCAACGCAACCGACGCCGCCGACTATCTTGTAAAAAAAGGTATGCCCTTCCGTCAGGCTCACGAGGTTATCGGAAAAATGGTGGCATACGCTCTCGACAAGGGTAAGGCTCTGTCCGAATTTACTATGGACGAGTTTAAAGCCTGCTCCGACATTATTGAAACCGACATTTATGAAGCAATTGACCTTGGCACCTGTGTTAACGAACGTTCTGTAATTGGCGGACCGGCAAAATGTGCCGTCGAAAAAGCCATTGAAGCAGGAAAAGCGTTTATATCAAAAGTTGACAAAATGTAAAGGATTGTGGTATTATGAATAACGGTAGTCAGAAAGCAAAAGACAAATATCTGAAAGAAAAGGTAGACACCTTTGTGCTCAGAGTACCAAAAGGCGAAAAGGAAATTATTCAGCAGTATGCCCAGAGCATCGGCAAATCTCTCAACAGCTACATTGTTGAGCTCATAAAAGCCGACGTGCCCGGACTTTCGGCGGCAGCAAAAAAAGAAGAAAGTGCTCCCGCAAGAAGAAGCTCACTGCCATCCTTTTTGGACTAATCTGTTTTATTGGAGGATGTGAAAATGAAAAGTAAAACATCTGTGCTTTGCAAAGCTGCAAGCGTAACAACCTTTGTGGTTATGATTATTCTTTGTATTATAGCAAACGGCTTTGTTGCTCAGCTCGAAATTGTCGCAACAGGTCTTTTGACCTCACTTTTGTTTTTAGCACTTGCAACAACAATTGACAAAATCGAAAAAACAAAGGTAGAACAAAAAAGGATTTACGACAGCATCGATGCTCTCAGCGAAAAAATCAACATTATGCTGGGGTTGGACAAAACATCTGTTGCCATCGAAAATCTTAAAGCCGAAACCGCTCCCATCTACATCGACGGCAAAAAGCCTGTTATAACAAGCGAAGAAGACCTCACGTGGAATTGCCCCGACTGTGGAAACGAAGAGCTTTTGGCAAACACAATCTGCACAAAATGCGGATATGACAAGAACAATAATTAAACTGCAATTTTTATTTAAAACAAAAATTAAATATTCATACATCAAAAGAAACACCGTTTAGTTGAACTTGTCAAGTAAAAGTAGACACTAAAAAACCACGGATTATGCAAACCCTTGTTCAACTCTATATTGAACAGGGGTTTTGTAATTTAATTTGTATGATAATCTTT
>SVJL01000144.1 GCA_015068985.1 Oscillospiraceae bacterium | reverse complement strand
TTTGCTGTGTACCATGTACCTGCAACAACATCAGTAGCCTCAATCTTCATATTGTGAGCATAGCCTGCCAACAACTTTCCGTCGGCATCGGTTACACCCAATGTGTCGGTGAAGTATTCAAACAGGAAGGGTTGTGTGTTGTCTTCAGCCATGCAGATATCAGCTGTCAGAACAAAGTTCTGGGGAAGTGATGTGAAATTCACAGTACCCGATGAACCGTATGTGGTATTAGCCTTTTCGGTAACAGGTGTTGAAAGATACATGTCCATGTATTTGTTTTCTTCGTTACCTACAAGTGTACCCTGACCACCGATGAACTTGGGAGAAGTACCTTCAAAGTCCTCAGCCACAAGGATACCCGTTGAAGGATACACAACCTTGGGCATTCTGCCAATCAATTTTACGTTGTCGATATGATACTCAACGTTTTCCTTGAGAGAATTGCCTTCAGCATCCACGCAAACCATATAACTGTTTGCATTTGGAGAAATTGCAACGCCTGTCTGTGTCCATGAGGGCATAATAGCGTCTGCACGTGCACCAAGCTTATAACCATAGTAACCGCCTATTATATAAGGCATAATTGCAAACTTTTCGTCCTCAGCTTTTTTCCATTCAATAGTCATAGCATTGCGACGTACTGTCTCGTCAACCGCAGCAGCTGCCGCGAACACAGATTTGTCAACAGTAACTCTGAAGTTGTACCACTGGTTGAGGTTGAGGCTGTCAGAATCTTCTACCTGCGCATTTGCTGTACCGTAAGGTGTCATCTGTGCACCCATAAATGTTGCAGGCGAAATCACAAATGATGTGGTAGCGGCACCTGTATTGAAACCAACCTGAAGACCCGATGCACAGTTCACAACATTCACATCAAAGGTGAATACCAGCTTTTCATATGGCGCAAGAGTTGACTGATTTGAACCAAAGAGCCATTCCTGACCTTCTGCACTGTACTTGAGAATTGCAACTTCATTTGCATCTTCGCCTTCGCCAACTGTTGCGAAGGAAGAAACCGCTCTTGTGGCATCCGCCGGAGCTACCTTGTTTCTGATATAAGGCATTGCAGACTTAACATTTGCAGATTCAGCAAGAATAGTCTTTACTTCATAGCCTTCGTAGGTTGCAACGCTTGCAGAAACACTCGCCGCAAAAAGCGATACCAGCATCATAACAGCAAGCATAATGCTTAATACTTTTTTCATAATAAGTTCCTCCTTACAAAATAAGTTTTCTGTCACACTCAAATGTCTTTATTTAAAAACCTCTGCAATTTTCAGGCCGGATGAAGGATTGCAAAGATAATTAAATCAAATATTTCAGAATAATCAACTTATTGCTTTAAAACAATATCCTTGACAACTCAATTATACATCTGTTATAATTTTTTTCAAATAGAAATAACTATCTGAAACTTGTCAAAAACTAACGGAGGTGTGCTATGGGATTATCCGATAATATTTTCGCATCAAATCTTAACGCAATTTGTCATGTTGGTAGCTTTTATTCCATAAAAAAAGGTGTTTCATGGGAAATGGAACCCTGGATCTTCGGTCAGAACAAGTTTTATTATATAAAAAGCGGAAAGTGCACAATCACCATAAACGATACTGTTTATGAAGGGATTCCCGGCAGATGGTTCTTGATTCCGGCAGGGGTTCTTCATTCATACTCAAACGACACAAGCAAAACATTTTCCAAGTTCTGGATGCATTTTGATTTGTATCCCGAAAACATAAACTTCATTTCAGAATCAAATCTTCCGTATTATGTTGATGTTCCGAAAAATTCAAAAGTAGATAAGCTTTTCAAAGAATATTTCGACAATGAGTACACCCCCAACATCGCAGGAATTATCAAGAGGAAGGTGACACTTTTGAGCCTTATTGGCGAATATGTGAATCTTGCGGCACCTGATATAACTCTGAAGATTGATAGCGATGCTTTGATAACAAATACAATAAAATATATTGACGATAATATGGAGCAAGACACCTCCGTCGTTGACCTCGCAGAATTCTTCCATCTCCATCCAAACCATTTCATAAGAATATTCAAAAAGAAAACCGGTGAAACTCCGGGTAAATTCATTCAGTTGAAAAAAATGGAAGCAGCAAAAAAACTAATCGAAGAAACCGATTTGCCCATAAACGAAATTATGTGTCGCGTCGGAATTGTTGATGCTGCACAGTTTACAAAAAAATTTCATAAGTTCTGGGGAAATTCACCCAGAGAATACAGAAAGCACACCAGACAAATGAGTGTCATAAATAAACCAAAACTAAAATAACACTAAAAACCTGTCTGAATCCAATCCTCTCGTGTTCTATTACAAACAGTTTTTTCAGCATTATCAAGAATTTGTAGTTTTTAAGTAATGATACGCTATCACGTTTAAACAAATCAAACAAAATACACTGCACCCATATTTTATCGTTTACACTTAAATTTATTTCTAAGTCAATCCTCCCCAAAACAAACAAAAGCGCCACATAGCAAGGCAAGCCTTGCTATGTGGCGCTTTTATTATTTGTTAGCATTTTTGTGCCCGTTCGTGCAAAATGCTCATAAAAGAAAAGCATAGTAAGTCGTTTCATAAACACAATTTACTATGCTCTCTGTTTTTCGTATTTATCGGC
>SVJL01000026.1 GCA_015068985.1 Oscillospiraceae bacterium | reverse complement strand
CTTAGTATTTTTGAGTAATTTTAGGTGCGGAGAACGAAGGAAGGCTGACGCCTTTCGAGGACGACAAGCCTAAAAGAACCGAAAATGCTAGCTTTTAGGCGGGTTCGGATAATACTCCAATGGCTACCGACAGAACCGAAAGGATTTGTATTATGAAAATAGCTATTCTCGATTCACTCACTCTTGGTGCCGACCTCGATTTTTCGCCTCTCAAAGAACTTGGCGAGCTAACTGAATATGGTGCAACTTTGCCCGAAGAGGTCTGCGAAAAATGCCGGGAGAACGATGTTATCATACTCAACAAAGTTAAAATTAACGAGTCAACTTTGCCACACACCGGCAATGTAAAGCTCATTTGCGTTTTTGCAACAGGGTTCGACAACATCGACCTTGACTATTGCCGCAAAAAAGGCATTGCTGTGTGCAATGTTGTTGGATATTCAACAGCATCGGTTGCTCAGGTCACCGTGGCAACGGTTCTTTATTTAGCCAACAATATGAAAGCCTTTACTGACCACGTCAGGTCGGGAGCTTACACGGCTGCCGGAGTTGCCAATTGCCTCGTTCCTGCCTACAATGAGATTGCGGGCAAAACGTGGGGCATAGTGGGCTGCGGCAATATTGGCACAGCTGTTGGCCGTGTGGCTGAAGCCTTTGGTTGCAAGGTGATTGCCAACAAACGCACTCCCGGAGGCGAATTTGAAAATGTAGACATTGACACTTTGTGTGAAGAATCCGATATTATAACCATACATGTTCCCCTTTCGGAGGCAACAAAAGGTCTTATCGGCAAAGAAAGAATAGCCCTTATGAAGAAAAACGTGATAATTGTAAATGTTGCAAGAGGTGCTGTTACCGATGAAGAGGCAATTGCCGAAGCGGTAAAAGAAGGCAGAATTGGGGCTTTTGGAGCTGATGTATATTCTGTTGAACCCTTTGGAGAGGATCATCCGTTTAGCGGTATAAAGCATCTCGACAATGTGTGCCTCACACCTCATATGGCGTGGGGTGCCTATGAAGCCAGAGAACGTTGCTTATTGGAGATTGTTAAAAACATCAATGCTTTCTATAGTGGCGAAATCCGCAACAGAGTGGATATGATATAACAAAATTTTGGAGGGAAAAATGCTATTCGACACTCACGCTCACCTGAATGATGAACGCTTCGACCACATTCGTAACGAGCTTATTTCAGAGCTTAGTCAAAACGGAGTTGGTGCATATTGTGAAATAGGCTACGACATTAAAAGCTCAGAGGCGGCGCTAAGCCTTGCCGAAAAATATGATTTTGTTTATGCGGCGGTGGGTGTTCACCCCCACGACACAGACGACCTTTGCGAATCTGATATGGATTTGCTCAAAAAAATGTGTGCTCATCCAAAGGCTGTTGCACTTGGCGAAATTGGCCTTGATTATTATTACGACAATTCCCTGAGAGAAAATCAGCGCCTTTGGTTTGACCGTCAGCTCTCGGTTGCAACCGAGCTAAACATTCCCGTCACAATCCACACCCGTGATGCCATGGCCGACACCATAGACATTCTGAAGGTTCACAAAGATGCAACCGGTATTATTCATTGCTATTCGGGAAGCGTTGAATCGGCGAAAATTCTTTTGAATATGGGGTTCTACATTTCATTTGCAGGGCCGCTGACTTTTAAAAATGCCAGCACTGCCCTTGAGGTTGCAAAATATGTTCCCGAAGACAGAATGCTCATAGAAACCGACAGCCCCTACCTTGCACCCGTGCCCTACAGGGGAAAAACAAACACGCCCGTGTATGTGGCTGAGGTTGCAAAAAGGCTTGCAGAACTGAGGGGGAAAACTTTTGAAGAAATAGCCTGTATCACATTTGAAAATGCAAAAAAAGCCTATAGAATAAAATAATTTTATTAAATTTATCTATTTAATTTTTACTTGAGTAGTGCTATAATTATAATATCACTAAGTTAGCAGAGCAGAATTTTGTGCGTTAAGTGCCGGAGAATGGGAGTAAAGTCTTCGGACGAAAAAACCTTTTGGTTTTGCGGTGCAATTTTCTCATCCGCTGTTACTTTTTTCACGTAACAGCCCCTCTGTGCTCGGAAAGGGGATTTTTTTATGTTTGAAGTTCTTATTTTGGTTTTAAAGGTGATTCTCATTGCGGCTTTTGCCCTGTATTTTGGCAAGAAAACCGGATTGTTTTCTCTTGGAAAGGGAGCATCTCTTGCAATCCTCGCTGTTTTGGCAGTTCTTTTTTCTGCCGAGATATATGCGGCATTTTTCAGAGACGACATTTCTCTTGTCATAATGTTTGAGTCATCTTTTTTTGATTTCACGCTTGATTTGTCATTTTTCCTGAGAATACTTCTGTTTACCTTGCTGCTTGGTCTTATATGCTCGGTTTTCGGAGTGAGGCTTTCGTCTAAAATTTCGTCGGCAAAAGACCTTTGTGCACTGGGACTTCTGATTGCAATCACTGTTCTTTTGGCTGTGTATGCAACTTTGCGTATAGGCGGTGCCATAAAAATTCCGTTCAAGTTTATCTCAGTGTTTATAACAGCGGCAATTTTCGGCCCGTTCTGGGGTGGAATGATTGGTGCAATTGCCGATGTTATAGCTTTTATGATAAGTCCTGTTGGCGGTGCATTTGTTCCGCAGATAACAATGGTAGAATTTTTGTATGGATTCACATACGGACTTGTGTTTTTCAATATGAGCTCCTGGGGTGGCTACAAAACCATGCTCAAAATCATTTTCTGCGTTATATTCCAGATAGTCTTTCTCAATCTTGGTCTTACAACATATTTGCTTGCTCCAATGATGAATATGAGCTTTGAAACACTCCTTGCCACACGTGCCTATGCCGGAGTTATTAATATGGCACTTCAGCTCATTGTTATTTCGGTTATCAGCAAATATATTTCTTCATTCAGAAAAATATTGAAATAGAATCGTCGCAATATGAAAGGAAGCTTGGTTAAATGAACAAAAAACTTCCGTTTGTCATTGATGAAGACATAAATATTAATTCAAAGCCATCGCTTTTGTTGCATAGCTGCTGTGCTCCGTGTTCCAGTTCTGTGCTTGAAATGCTGTGCGAGCATTTTGAGGTTACGGTGTTTTATTATAACCCCAACATATTTCCTGAAAGTGAATACGAAAAAAGATTGAATGAGCAAAAACGCTTTTGCAAGGAGTTTTCAAACCAAAACAGAACAATTGGTTTTTTGGCATCAGAATATTGCAGCGAAGATTTTGAATCTGCCTCAAAAGAGCTTGAAAATGTGCCCGAGGGCGGTAAAAGATGCACACAGTGTTATCGCTTGCGGCTCGAAAAGACGGCGATGATGGCCTTTGAAAAAGGCTTTGACTATTTTGCTTCCACATTGTCGGTTAGCCCGTTGAAAGACGCAAAGCGTCTTAATGCAATTGGCGAAGAACTTTCAAAAAAATACGGCACAAAATATTTGGTGTCGGATTTCAAAAAGCAAAACGGCTACAAACGCTCAACCGAGCTGTCGAAGCAGTACAATATGTACCGTCAGGATTTTTGCGGTTGCAAATATTCTCTTGCCGAAAGAATTATGTCGGCAAAGGCGTTTATTTTTGATGCCGACGGAACACTTTTTGACACCATGAACTTTTATGAGGACTTTGCCAACAGATATCTGGTGATGCAAGGATATGAGCCTGAGGCAAACATCAGAGAAAAAATCAGGGCAAAGACCATAACGGAATGCTGTGAATATATAAAAGAAAAATACAAAATTGAAAAATCGGTTGATGAAATTCAGGATGACTTATCAAAAATGCTGCATGACCTGTATGCAAAAGAAACGGGAATGAAAGATGGGGTTTTTGAATTTTTGAAATATTCAAAGCAAAAAGGCATCAGGATGTGTATTGCCACAGCAACAGCTAAAAATCTTCTTAGTCTGACACTTGAACATCTCGGATTGCAGGATTATTTTGAATTTGTGTTAACCTGCCCTGAGGTGGGAGCAACAAAGAGAGAAGCCAAAATATATGATGAGTGCGTCAGAATGCTTGACCTAAGCCAAAGGGATGCGGTTGTTTTTGAAGATGCTCATCACGCAATGATAACTGCAAAAGACGCCGGCTACAGGGTTGTGGCAGTAAGGGAAGAAACCGAGCTTAAATTTATGGAAGAAATTTTGGCTAATTGCGACATACATGTTGATTCGATGATGGATTTGATAAACAGAGAAAATTTATAATAATTCAGCTTTTTGGGGCTGTCTCTCTAAACATTTATAATGTATAAACATTCAAAAATGTAGGGGTCGATGCCTACATCGACCCGAAAAAACGGGCGGATGTGGGCATCCGCCCCTACAAAATGAATTATTATGCATATTGTTTGTTTAGAGAGACAGCCCCATATTTTTCGTAAGAAAAGACGGGCGGATGGAGGGCATCCGCCCCTACAAATTAATAATTATGCATACTATTCGTTTAATAAGACACGCCCTTTTTTAATTTAAAAAGTTTTTTAAAAAAATTTTAAAAAAAGTGTTGACAAATAAAAAAACATATGCTATTATAAATTTGTAATCAATACAGAGTTGTAAGGATTACAAAAATGAACGGAAAGAAGGTGTTTGAATGGACAGTGCAAAATATCTGTTGGATAACGGCGTCAAACCATCAATTGTGAGAGTGATGATATATGATTATCTTAAAGGTACAACATCTCACCCCACGGTAGACGATATCTACAAAGAGCTTCAGCCGAAAGTGCCAACTCTTTCAAAAACAACTGTGTACAACACCGTAAAGCTATTTGTGGCAAATGGACTCATAAAGGCACTGTCTATAGACGGTACCCAGATTCGATACGATGCCGACATTGGCCACCATGGTCATTTCAAGTGTAACAGCTGCCGAAAGGTGTATGACTTTAAAATCGGTGCCGATGCAGAATACGGTCTTGATGGCTTCAAAGTAGGCACAAGAGAGATTTTCTACACTGGTGAGTGCAATCATTGTTTATTAAAAAATAATTAAAATAAAAGGAGTAATTACTATGAAAAAATTTGTATGTTCAGTTTGCGGTTATGTTCACGAGGGCGATTCTGCTCCCGAAAAATGTCCTGTATGTAAAGTTCCTCAAGAAAAATTCAGAGAAATGGAAGAGGGAGCAGCTCTTGCTGCAGAGCACGAATATGGCGTTTATGGCAAAACCGTGAAAAACAACCCCGATATTTCTGAAGAAGACAAAAAATATATCTTTGAACAGCTTATGGCAAACTTCAACGGCGAATGTGCAGAGGTTGGAATGTATCTTTGCATGGCTCGCATAGCTCACAGAGAGGGTTATCCCGAAGTTGGCCTCTATTGGGAAAAAGCAGCTTACGAAGAAGCGGAACACGCTGCTAAATTTGCTGAACTTCTCGGCGAAGACCTCGAACCCAATATGAAAGCTACCACAAAAGACAACCTCAAATGGAGAGTTGATTGCGAATACGGTGCAACTCAGGGTAAATTCGACCTTGCTTCTTGCGCTAAGAAAAACGGTCTTGACGCTATTCACGACACAGTTCACGAAATGGCTCGTGACGAAGCTCGTCACGGCAGAGGCTTGGAAGGTCTTTTAAAGAGATATTTTAAATAATATTAAAATTTATAGGCGGCACTTGTGCCGCCTATGTTTAAAAAGGAGTGTGTGATATGTTAGATTCAAAAGTAGCAAAATTAATTAATGAACAGGTAGCAAAAGAGTTCTATTCAGCATATTTGTATCTTGATTTTTCCATATTCTATGAGCAGCAGGGTCTCGATGGCTTTGCTAACTGGTACATGATTCAGGCTCAGGAAGAACGCGATCATGCAATGCTTTTCCTGAAATACTTACAGCTTAATGGTGAAAAAGTGACTCTGGAAGCCATTGACAAACCCGACAAAGCACTCGAAACTCTTATGGATCCGCTTAAAGCAGGGTTTGAACACGAGCAGTATGTGACAAGTCTTATAAACGATATCTATGCAGCTGCATACGACGTTAAAGACTTTAGAACAATGCAGTTTTTGGATTGGTTCGTGAAAGAACAGCTTGAAGAAGAGAAAAATGCCGATGATATGATTAAGAAGATGGAGCTTTTCGGCAACGACTCAAAGGGCTTGTATTCACTTGATTCAGAATATGCCGCAAGAGTATATACTGCACCGTCGCTTACACTTTAACTGTTGATAGATAAATACTATATAAATAATTATTTATAAAAAACAAATGGTGCTGAAAACAATGGTTTAAGGCACCATTTATTTTTTGTCTACAATTAAAATTACATACTATACCGAAATTTTGCAGTTGACTATTGATACAATAGAAAATATTTGATATAATTTGTTTTATTAGTATGAGAAAAAAGAAACGGGGGTTAACAATGGCAGAATTATCCGAGTTTTTTACCGACTTAACAAATCGATATATGAATCAATACACTCCCAAACCGGGAAGTGGTTACGAGCTGATTAAAAGAAGTGACGAAAACGAAGTTTTATGGCGTATTGTTGCCAATGCATTCAACTATCACGATGAAGCTTGGTTTGAGTTTGAAGATATTAGCATACGTTTTTCGAACATAGATGAAAACTGTAGTTCAGAGTTTGAGAAATCCGGAATTTTTGACGAGATTAAAAGAGAAAAGTGCTATGAACTCGTAAATGAAATTGCCAATCATTCACAAAATATGTTAGTGTGTAATCGTGGGATGCATATTGAACCAAGCGGTCGGGACACTGACTGGTGTTACACCTACGAAAAAGATGTTGAGTTTTATTTTATAAATCCGTTTAATCTAAATACAAATATTTATTTGCGTTATAGCAAATATAGTGACAGATGGTGAGAGCATCAACATAATTAACTGTTGAAGTTATTTATTACGAATTTACTTGATAAGATGTTTGTAAGAAAAATAGCAACACAAAAAAGAATAAGCACCGTTAATTTGTCCATTGTCAGTTATTTTGTAAATTGTTTTCGCCGGATTTGGGGTATATAATATTTACAGAATTATAACTTTAAGGAGAAACATTCAATGAGCAAAAAAACATATTTTTTTATAGATGATGTTATATGGGTTTTTCGTGATATAACCCGCCAGAAGCCTGCTCACATTTTTGACAACCCATTTTTGGCTGTGCTCAAGAAAGCTCACGATAACTACGGCTTGAAGGTTCAGCTCAACGTGTTTTGCCGAACCGACTTTTATTATGGCAGTGATGAATTTACTCTTGCCGAGATGACTGATGCATACAAAGAGGAATGGATTGCAAATGCCGACTGGCTCAAATTTGGATTCCACGCAAAGCAGGAATTTCCTGATTATCCATATGTTAATGCATCATATAAAGATGTTAAAACAGATTTTGACTATACCATTGCTCAGATCAAACGTTTTGCGGGCATGGAATGTTTTTCTTATGCAACCTGCACTCACTGGCTCCCCATGAGCAAAGAGGGCTGCAAGGCTCTTTATGATGGCGGCATAAGAATCATCAGTGTGTCCTATGGTGATCGTGCCGAATATGACGGCAACCCCGATTCGCTTCCCTATGGCCACGCTTTCCGTCTTTTGCAAAACCGCAAGAGCGAAACAATGACATTTACACGAAAATCTCTTAACGCAGCAATCGAGCGCTCAATTTGCGGCTATAATCACATTACGGAAGAACAGCTACAACCCACATTAAAAACATTAAAATATCATCACGATGAAGAAACCGGAATGAATTTTAAGAAGTTCACAAACGGTCCTTGCCTCAATCTCAGCACTTTAGAAGGTCTTGATGATGAAATGGCAGAGGTTATTGGTGATGAATATGTTGGTTATGCAACACACGAGCAGTATTTTTATTCCGATTATTTTGCATACCAACCCGACTATGCCGAAAAAATTTATAAAGTTGCAAAAATTCTTCATGATAACGGCTATGAACACATTTTTGCAGATGAATTAGTTAAATAATATACTTAACCAAGAGAGCTGAAAAATCGTTTGATTTTTCAGCTCTCTTTTTAAAATTATTCTTTTGTGGCAAAAGAATTTGCAATATCCACAAATTCTTTCATTCCGATTGTTTCATCACCCAACACAAGGGCAATTATTCTTTCCTGTTGCTCACGGGAGATTATCGGAGCAGTTATATGACGAAACTTGTCGGCAAGCCATTCTATACCGATGTTTTCGTGAGCCTCGCCTCTTGGCTCGCAATCGTCTGATACAAATATTCCTCGTATTGTGTGAATTTCGGCTCTGCAAATTCTTTTTTGAGGGAATTTTGAATCGATAATATCGTCAACCTCAAATGAAAGCTTTTTCATCATGCTGAGAATCTGAGGATCTTCAAGACTGTCTTCCATAACCTCGCCTATTCCGAATCCGCCCTTAACAACAGATGCGGCAACAGGGTAGGCAATATTATATTGAGCCTCGTCGGCGGTTTTGGGTTCGCCTTTTGAAAGCATAGTTGCTTTTTTAAAGGTTTTTATAACAATCTTTTCGATTTCGTCGGGCAAAATTTTATTGTCTGCCATGGTTTTGGTGCAGGCATCAATGGCGGGATGGGCCCAACGGCAGCATGGGTATGGCTTAAAGTATAAATCCATAACCTCATATTTTTTGCCAAGGTCGTCAAGATAGTGACGGTATGCGTCGGCCTCGAGCAGATTTTTGTTGCCCTCAAATCCGCAAAGGGTTTCCAACACTGCAAGAGCACCTGTCATAATACCAAACGGCACACCATCTTTGTTCATCGACGGATACTCAACGCTTCTTATTCCCGGAACAAGAGGGGCGTTAAATTCTGCAACGGATATGGTGTTGTTGAGTTCTTCTTTGCTAAAGCCATATATTCTTCCAACACCTGCCGCAACACCAATTGCACCAAAAGTGCCGCTTGAGTGGGCGTAGTCATAGTAGTCCATAATTGCCGCACCGCTTCGGATGGTGGTCTCGTAGGCAACCAGCAAGGCGGTTAAAAATTCTTTGAGACTAATATTTTTTTCGTATGCAGCGGCAAGAATTGCACCAACAAAAGAGGTGCCGGGGTGAGCTCTTATGATATTGTGACCGTCGTCAATGTCGTAGGCATTTGAAGAATGACCCATTGCAACAGATGCACCAAAAAAATCGAATTTTTCATTTGATCCAAATGCAGGGATTGAGCCTTCTTTTCCAACGATTTTTGCAAGGCACAGGCCCGATACAAACTGACGGCTGATACTTCCTGCAATAAGAGCACCCAAAAGGTCGATAAAACAGCCCTTCATTCGGGTTTTAACATTGTGGGGCAAATCTTCCCACTTAGTGTTCAGAATAAATTCTTCCAGCTTATAGTCGGTTTTAAATATCATTTTTCAGACCTTATTTCTTATAAAAATTAGTTGAGCGTGTAACGGTTGCGGGAGGAGCATAGTCGAGTTTTTTGTTGGCAATGCCCAAAATATCTTCGGGTTTAATCCATGGTTTGTTCTGTATTGCGCTTGTTTCCTCGTGGGTAAGATAGCCCTTGTAGGTTGTCAAACTCCTTCTGTAAAAGCCGTCTCTGATACAACATTCTTCAATTCCGTTGTTAAGAATGCTCATAATCATCGGAAGCATTTCTGCCGCATAGGCAACAGAGGTGGAATTGGCAACTGCACCGGGAATGTTGGAAACACAATAGTGAACAACTCCGTTCACAATATATCGGGGATTGTCGTGGTGTGTTTCGTGAGATGATTCAATAGCACCGGGATCGTCGTTAGATATGTCAACAAGCACAGAGCCGGGTTCCATAAGCTTGAGCATTTCTTTGTCGATAAGAAAATCTTTTCTTTCTTTGGGCCATTTAACGCAGTTGAGCACCATATCTGTTTGAGGAAGAACCGAGGCAATGGTTTCTTTGTTGCAAAACATTGTGTTGATACGGCTGTTATACTGGCTGAGAAGCTTGCCCATAAGGCCATAGTTTATGTCCATAACTGTGCAGTTTGCACCGAGAGCATGAAGAACCTCCAGTGCTCCTTGACCAACAATGCCGCCTCCGAGAATAAGCACGTTCATACGCGGAGCACCTGCAAAACCGCCAACAAATTTGCCTTTGCCGCCGTTTATGGTGAGCATTGATTCAAGTCCGAACAAAGCACCCTGTTTTCCGGCTGCTTCGCAGTTTGGTGAACCGTAGCGGTGAGCGTCTTCTGCAGTGAAGGCAATACATTTGCTCTCCAGCAGTGCATCAACTTCTTCGGGGTGACCTGCAGGATGAACACAGCCGAGAATAATCTGATTTTCTCTTATTAAAGGATATTCTCTCGGAGTGAATTCCTTAACCTTTGCAACCATATCGCATCCGGCATACATTTCTTCCATGGTGTTAACAATTTTTGCACCAGCCTCGGCATATTTTTCGTCGGGGAAGCCGGCTAACTTGCCGCAATCATGCTGAGCCCAAACCTCGTGACCCGATGCTACGATGGTTTTTACCTCTGCAGGAGTGCAAATAACGCGAAACTCACCTTCTTTAATGTCTTTTAAAATACCAAATATCATAATAAAACTCCTCCCTGAAGTTTATATATTTTAATGTTATTACCCTATTGACATTTTTAAATAACTGTATATAATTATACTGTAATAAATTGTCAAGTTCCAGCCAATAGTGGCTATTTTTGCGACAAAAATTTACCTGAGGTGATAGCGATGAAAGCTGTTTTTAGAATGGAGAGAGAAAAACAAAATTTTTTGTTTTATAAAGAGTATGAAAACGATTCATCCATTTTGGGATTTCATTCACAAATAGAGCTATATTTTGTTGATGACGGAGAAATGGAAGCTACAGTAAACAGCCACCACAAAACCTTGAAAAAAGGCGAAATGTGTGTGTCGTTGAGCTTTGACGCACATAGCTATTCCACCCCTGCTTATTCCCGTTCCAGCGTGCTCATTATTCCAACATATATGTGTTCAGAATTTATTGAAAGCATAAAAGACAAGAGAATTGCCACGCCGTTCATATGCAACCCAAAAACTGTTTCGGAAATAAAGGAGTATGTTACAAAGCTTAATCTTTGCCACGATAACGACGTGAAGAAACACGGATACATATGTCTGATTCTCGGCATTGTTGCTGAAAATATATATTTTGAAAAGAGTGATATTAGTGTAGACACGAGTCTGTCATCGAAGATGTTAATGTATATAAGCAGTAATTATGCAAAAAATATTTCATTAAAAACTGTTGCAGCAGAGCTTGGTTATAACCAAAGTTATTTGTCGAGATATTTTAAGTCTTGTTTTAAGGTTGGCTTTAATCAATATCTTACTACTATACGCCTGAAAAATGCTCTGATGCTGATGAACGAAAAAAAACACAAGCTCACCTATTGCGCATTGGAGAGCGGTTTTAACTCTCTGCGTACCTTTCATCGTGCATTCAATAATGAATTTAAGTGTACGCCTAAAGAATATTTGAAAAAATAGTGAAAATAAAAAATTGCCTTTGTTGTAAATTTCAAAGGCAATTTTTTTGTTGTTATAATTATTGTTTTTTAAATTTTTCTTTAATGGCTATTGCTTTTTCTGCACCGTTTTTCAAAAGGTCGTATGCTGTGCAGGCAAGAATTTTTGATGCCGAGATATAAACAGCCTCTTTGTCTGCAATTGCAAAATCCTTTCCGTGAAGTGCACCGGAAAAGCCGCCCATTGTCGGCTGAATTGCCGGCATAATTTCGCTCAGGTCTCCCATATCGGTTGAGCCTGTCATATTAATGTTGTGATATATATTATCTTCCGATGTGAACATAAGAGCATTTTCTTCAAACACTGCCGAAAGGTTTTTGTCCTGATGGAGGGGCTTGTAGCCCGAAATATTTTTGATTGAACATTTTGCACCAATTGCCATTGCTCCGGCATTGGCTGCGGCATCAACCTTGCGGCACGCATCGGCAATTGCTTCAGAACGCATTCCTCTCACGTAGGTTTCGATAACTGCTCTGTCGGGAATAACGTTCACGAGGTCGCCTCCGTTGGTGATTATGGGATGAATACGGATTCTGTCTTCATCACGGAAGGTTTCGCGGTTGGCGTTGATGCCCATAAGAGCAAGCATAGCAGCATTCAGTGCATTAACTCCGTTAAACGGTTCGCTTCCGTGAGCGGCTTTGCCCTCAAAGGTTATCTGCTTTGTGTCGAAACCGAGGCTTGTGCCGTCAATATACACGTTAAATCCGGGAGTTAGAGCGTGGGAGTGAATCATCATAGCCATGTCGATGTCGTCGAATGCTCCGATGTGAATAAGCTCCTGCTTTCCTGCCATATATGTTATTTTGCCCGACCTGACGAGCTGCTCACGATAGTCCAGCTCAACAAATTCTTCGGCAGGCACGGCAAAAAAGGTTATTTTGCCGTCTATTTCGTCAAGGATTCCGCTTTTAACAATTCCGTATGCTGCACCAATCATTGCGGCAATCTGTGCGTTGTGACCGCAAGCGTGAGCTGCACCGGTTTCGGCATTGGCATATGGGTGCTCATAGCATTTTATGGCGTCAAGCTCGCCGATAATGCACACGTTGATTCTGGCATCTTTCTTGCCAACGGTGCCCTTAACGCCTGTGATGGCAAGATCTGCTTCAAAGGGGATGCCAAGCTTTTCAAATTCTTCCTGAACTCTTTTCGAGGTCTTGAACTCTTTGTAGCCAAGCTCGGGGTTGTTGAGAATATATTCGCCGCATTCAATTATAGCATCTCTGTTATCATCTATTGCTTTTAATATTTTTCCTTTCATTTTTTTCACCGCCATAGTTATTTTATTATATAATGGGTTCTTTTGCAGGTTTTGGAGCATTTCGGGGATATTTTGGTGGAGTTGGTTTAACCTTTTTTATGATAACAAGGTTGTGGTCATAGTCAGTTTCGTCTATGGCATAATTTTTTATTTCCACAAATTCTCCTCCGCAAAGCTCAATTGCTTTTTTTGCAACTGCAAGCTCTTCTTCGGCTTTGGGGCCTTTCATACTCACAAAAAGTCCTCCCACTTTAACAAACGGCAGACACAGCTCCGATAGTGTTGCCAGGTTGGCAACGGCACGTGATATGCAAAGGTCATATTGCTCGCGGTATGCTTTGTTCTTGCCAAGCTCTTCGGCACGGGCGTGAACAGTTGACACATCGCTGAGTCCAAGTGTGGACACAACCTCGTTTAAAAAGTTTATTCTTTTGTTGAGCGAGTCCATAAGCGTGACTTTAAGCTCCGGCATGGCAATTTTTAGCGGCAATCCGGGGAAGCCTGCTCCTGTGCCAACATCAATTATTTTCATATTGCTTTTCACAACACTGCAACCAATTGGCGAGATGCAATCCACAAAATGTTTGTAACCTGCTTCTTTTTCTTCGGTTATTGCCGTGAGATTAATTTTTTCGTTCCATTCAATAAGCAGTTTGTAGTATGTGTCAAATTGTTCTGCCCTTCGGCTGTCAATTCCGTTGGCAGTCATTATGTCGGTTATAATACTCATATAAAAATTACCTTTCTGTAGTGTGCCAGGCAGTGGAGAGTTCGTGTCCTGGCACTCTAAATTATTGGCTTTTACGATTTATTTATCTGAAGATAAATGAGCAACACATTCATATCTGCCGGCGACACGCCCGAAATGCGGCTTGCCTGACCAACAGAACGGGGTCTGATTTTGGATAGCTTCTGTCTGGCCTCAATTCTGAGACCGTCAACCTTGTCGTAGTCGATGCTATCGGGAATAAGCTTTGCTTCAAGCTTGCGATATTTTTCAACCTGTTCCAGTTGTTTTTTGATGTAGCCGTCGTATTTGATCTGAATGTACACCTGCTCCCTCACGTCGGCACTAAGCTCGGGGCGTTCCGGGTCTATTGATGCAAGAACTTCATAGTTTAGCTCAGGTCGTCTCAAAAGTTCGCCAAGCTTAACACCGGTTGAAAGCGGTGTTGAACCAAGGCTTTCTAAAAGCGGATTTGCAACCTTTGGCGAAACTGTTTTTGATTCGACACGTTCAATTTCTGCCTCTATCAATGCTTTTTTTGCAAGAAACCGCTCATAACGCTCCTGCGATATCAGGCCGATTTCTCTGCCTCTTGGAGTTAAGCGAAGGTCGGCATTGTCCTGACGCAGAATCAGGCGGTATTCGCTTCTTGAAGTCATCATACGGTATGGCTCGGCGGTACCTTTAACGGTCAGGTCGTCAATAAGAGTGCCGATGTAGCTTTCGCTTCTGTCCATAATAAAAGGCTCTCTTCCTTGAATTTTCAGAGCGGCATTAATGCCGGCAACAAGCCCCTGTGCCGCCGCTTCCTCGTAGCCGGAGCTGCCGTTAAACTGACCGGCACCGTAAAGCCCAGGATATTTTTTAAATTCCAGTGTTGCATAAAGCTCTGTTGCATCGCAGCAATCATATTCTATAGCATAGGCAGTACGCATCATTTTGGCGTTTTCCAAGCCTGCAATGGAGTGAATCATTTCCATCTGAACATCTTCGGGAAGACTTGACGAAAATCCCTGAATATACATTTCGTCGGTTGTCAGACCCATAGGCTCCACAAAAAGCTGATGACGCTCTTTGTCGGCAAAGCGTACAACCTTGTCTTCAATAGATGGGCAATAGCGGGGACCAACACCCTCTATGAGCCCGCCAAAGAGTGGCGAGCGGTGAAGATTGTCTTTTATTATCTGATGAGTTTTTGCATTGGTATAGGTCAGGTAACACTTAACCTTGTTTTCGCCGATGTTAGTATTTTCAAATGAAAATGGTACGATTTCGTCGTCACCCTCTTGAGGCTCCATTTTAGAAAAATCAACGCTGTTTTTGTTTATTCTGGCAGGGGTTCCGGTTTTGAAACGCATAAGCTCTATGCCTGCTTTTTTCAGGCAGGCTGAAAGTCCGTTTGCCGGAAAAACCCCGTCGGGCCCGCTTTCAAAACTTACGTCGCCAACAATCACCTTGCCCTTGAGGTAGGTTCCGGTGGCAACAATTGCCGCTTTAACGCTGTAGCGTGCACCGAGGTGAGTGAGCACAGAGGTGACGCAGTTGTTCTCGTCAAAGCCGATTTCAATAATTTCTGCCTGCTTTATATCGAGGTTGGGTTCTTTTTCGAGGGTGTGTTTCATCTCTTCGGAATATTTTCTTCTGTCCGACTGAACACGCAAAGAATACACTGCAGGACCTTTTCCACGGTTGAGCATACGTGATTGAATAAAGGTTTTGTCAGCATTTTTTCCCATTTCGCCACCGAGGGCATCTATCTCACGCACAAGGTGACCTTTTGCAGTGCCGCCTATGCAAGGATTGCAAGCCATATTGGCAACCGTGTCCATATTAATAACAAACATAATGGTTTTAGCACCCAGTCTTGCACCGGCAAGAGCTGCCTCGCATCCTGCGTGACCGCCGCCTATGACGGCAATGTCGTATTCTCCTGCATAATATTCCTGCATATGTATCTTCCTTTCAGTGATATGTTTCTGGCGAAAATATATATTTATTTTCTGTATTAAATGGCTACACTCCGAAGTTGTCAAAGGGTGGCACAAAGCTTTCACTTGCCGCTTCTCCGTCCTGAATGTAGGCATTTTCTATTCCAAGCTCTATTGCATAGTTAACAAGGCTGTCATATTCTTTTTTTGTGACCTTTCGGTTCAGCTCGTCAAAGGTGTCGAAGAGGTTCATGGGCGTGTATTGGCTCATAATGCTATACACAATTTTTTCGCCGTAGGATTCGTGCAAATATGCCAATATTCTTTTTGCTTCATAAACGTGTTTGGGAAGCAGCATATGACGCACTATAACCCCTTTTTGCATAATGCCCTCGTCATCATAGACGCATTCGGGGCATTGGCGGACCATTTCATCAATTGCTTTTTTGGCTGCCTGAGGATAATCGGCTGCAAAAGAAAAATTTTTGGCTGTTGACTCTGACCAATATTTGAAGTCGGGCATATAAATGTCGATAAGACCATCGAGCAGCTTTAGTGTGTCGGCTTTTTCGTAGCCGCCTGTGTTATACACAAAGGGAATGGTAATGCCTTTTTGTTTTGCATTGGCTATACACTCTGCAATTGTTGGCACATAGTGAGTTGGTGTTACGAGGTTAATGTTGTGAGCACCTTGCTCCTCCAGTTCAAAAAATATTTGAGTGAGGCGTTGGGGAGTGATTGCTTTGCCGCTTTCGCCAAGAGCTATAGAGCGGTTCTGACAATATATACACCCAAGAGTGCAACCCGAAAAGAAAACCGTGCCCGAACCTTTAGAGCCCGAAATGCAGGGTTCCTCCCAAAAGTGTAGTGCGGCTCTTGCAACACGCAGCTCGTCTGTCTGACGGCAAAATCCGGTTTTGCCGTCGGTTCTGTTTGCTTTGCATTTGCGTGGGCAAAGGGTGCAACAGTTCATCATAACACACCAATGCCTTCAAGGAGCATTTTAACACCCAGCAAAATTAAAATTCCGCCGCCTGCAATCTCTGCTTTTTGTTTGTAGCGTGTGCCGAATTTGTTGCCTATGATAACGCCAAGATAGGCAATAACAAAGGTTACAATCCCGATGATGGCAATGTTTTCATATATGTTGACATCAGGTCTGAACGAGAAAGCTATGCCAACTGCAAGGGCGTCAATGCTGGTGGCTACCGAAAGCACAAAAAGCTCTTTAAGCTTAAGCTTTGGTGCTTCGATATCACAGCTTATTTCTTCTTCCTCAAAGGCTTCCTTTATCATTTTTGCACCAATATACACAAGCAAGCCAAAGGCAACCCAGTGGTCAATGCTTGTTATATAGCTTTCAAACGACTTTCCGAGCCAGTAGCCAACAAAGGGCATAAAAGCCTGAAACACGCCAAAAAACAAAGCAATAACAAACCCCTGATAATAGTCCATTTTTCGCATACAGAGTCCTTTGCAGATTGCCACGGCAAAAGCATCCATTGCAAGCCCTATACCAAACAGGGCAATTTCTGTGAATGTCATAACAAACTCCTTTTGGGTATTAATAGAATGTTGCTATTTCCTGCTCGGGGGCAGATGATTTTTCAATTTCCAAAGCGTGAAGCACAGGGCCTTTTTTGCCGTAGAGCTCGTGGTGTTCAATTTCTATACGTGCCGTCATAATAACCCAGTCGCGGTTAGAAAGTTTTGTGTTATCCGGCACATCAACACACACAAGGCCTTTAAATTCGATGTCGTCAATGCAGCAGGTCATAACGTGGCGACCGCATATGGCAACACCGGGTTTCATATTTTTGTTGATGCCCACAATGCCCTTGAACTTTACTGTTTTGCCTGAATATTTGCGTATATCCTCGGCAAAATCTCTGAACCACAGAGCATAATCTCTGTCGGCGATGGTGATTACGGGGCTGTTAATGTCGAATGGAAGTGGGTCTTCCTGTTCATCATATTCAAGAGTTCCGTCGGGGTATTCATAGGCGATTGACGTTCTTCTCGAAACCCCTCTCACAATTTTGTGAAGAGTATCTTTGTTGACGCTTTTATCGGGGCGGTTAAACACAACAAGCTCGCAGTTTTGAAGCTTGTCAACAACCAACGAACGCATATTGTTGTTGTAGTTTTCAAAGGTTGTGGCATCTGCAAAAAGAAGCTGTTGGTATATGAGCCAGTTTGACGGAACAGCATCATAAAGGGTGGAGAGCTGCCACATACCGTTATATTCAATAACAACTCTTTCAACCTTGTGTTTTTTGGCAAGAGAACGAAGGGTTTTTTCTGTGAGTTCATCTTCCGACTCTATTTCTTCAATAAACACGTTTTTGCCGGCAAATTCTGACGGTTCGTATTCTTCAATTCCGTCTTCGCACATCAGAAGAAGTGTTCTCTCTCCGGTGTTGAAGCCCTCGTCTGCCAGAGTTTCCTGAATGGTTTTGGTTTTACCTGATTCCAGGAATCCGGTAAAAAGATATACTGGAATTTCCGTTGCCATAAGTTAGTCCTCGTTTCTGTGGAGTAATATTATTTAAAAAGCTCTGCCAGTGCATCTTCTTTGATGCCTGAGCCGATAACGCAAATACGTCCCATAACTGCTGCACTTCCGTCTCTGACGTCAGCCTCGCTGGGAATGTAGTCAAAATGAATCCATTTGCCGTCGTCTCCCTCAACAATACCCTTTGCACGAAGAATTGTTCCGTAGGTTTCAAAGTCTTCAAGGGCCTCAAGGCAATTTTTGATTTTATCTTTTGAGAATTTGGCTGTTGTTTCTTTGCCCCAGCTTGTAAACACTTCATCGGCGTGATGGTGGTGATGTTCACCGCAGTGGCAGTGTTCGTCGTGGTCGTGATGATGCTCACCGCAGTGGCAGTGTTCGTCGTGGTCGTGGTGATGCTCATCGCAGTGGCAGTGTTCGTCGTGGTCGTGGTGATGTTCATCGCAGTGGCAGTGTTCGTCGTGGTCGTGGTGATGTTCATCGCAGTGGCAGTGCTCGTCATGGTCGTGATGATGTTCACAGCACTGTTCATGAGAGTGCTCGTGATGATGCTCATCATGGTGATGGTGACCGCAAACCGGACACTTTTCTTCGTCTTCCATTTTTTTGAGCTCGGCTTCCAACGTGTTTTCTTTTTCCATTGCGTCAAGAATTTCTTTGCCCGAAAGTTTATCCCACGCAGTTGCCACAATAACGGCATCGCTGTTGTGCTCACGAATAAGCTCTATGCATTTTTCGCGTTTGTCATCGCTTAATTTGTCGGTGTGGCTAAGAATGATACAGTTGGCATTTTCAACCTGATCGTTGAAAAATTCACCAAAATTTTTCATATACATTTTGCACTTTCCTGCATCAACAACAGTTGTGTAGGCATTGAGTGCGGCATCTTCGGCGTCGATTCCTTTCACCGCCTTAATAACATCGGAAAGCTTGCCAACGCCGGAGGGCTCAATCAGAATTCTGTCGGGGGCATAATCGGTCAACACTTTTTTGAGAGCTTCGCCAAAATCGCCAACAAGAGAGCAACATATGCAACCGGAGTTCATTTCGGTAACTTCAACTCCTGCATCCTGCATAAATCCTCCGTCTATGCCAATTTCGCCAAACTCGTTTTCAATCAGCACAAGCTTTTCGCCTTTGTAGCCGTCGGCAATGAGTTTTTTTATGAGGGTTGTTTTTCCTGCTCCCAAAAATCCGGAGAAAATGTCAATTTTTGTCATATATAACACGTTCCTTTCTTATTGTTGTCTATTAATAATGCTCATAACTTTCTAACTTATTATTATATAATAAAACATCATTTAAGTCAAATATTTTAGAGCATACCTATAACTTTATTTTCTGTGGAATAATTTTTTTGTTGAGATTTCGCAGAGAAATCAAGTTTGACTAATGAAAAAAATGGATAAAGTCAATAACTTTACCCATTTCATTTATTTCTTTACCCTCAATTCGGCTATTGCAGCATAATGTAAAATATCAAAATCTGAAGGTGCAATTTCCAGCAACATTTTCTTATGTTCTTGTTCCCAAGAACATATTTCCTTCTTAGTTAATGACGCTCCCACACCACGACAAGCTTTCATTCTACCATTCCATGTTTCTCTTGTGAAATGTACCTTCAATGGATATTCTTCATGATATACAATCTCAAAATCTAAATTATACTCTTTGGGTATATCTATGGGGTGCATAATTTCCCCTGCTCCACTCCAATTAGGACTATATTTTAATACAATCTTTTCACTTTCAGCGGCAATTTTGTCTTCATAAGGTAGCCACGCCATATATAAAATCAACAATTTCCCTGATTTTTTCAATATATTGTATATAATCGGCATAACTTGTTTATGATTAAAATACCAAAAGCATTGACATGCAGTTACAATATCAAATGTTTCAGTTGGGAAATCAATATTTTCGGTAGGTATTGACAGATATTCAATGTCCATACCTGCTGAAAGTAACCGCGCTTGCTCAATTTGTTCTTTTGAAATATCAATCCCTGTCCATTTTCCGCCATACTGATACATATTTCTGGGTAGTACTCCTGTGCCTGTACCTAAATCCAAAATATTCTGCCCTTTTATACATAAGTTCCTATCAACAATTTTGTCATAAAACTGTTTGGGATAAATATCTCTATATTTAGCATAATCTTTTGAAACTCTACCCCAATCAAAAGCCTTGCCACAATCTATATTATTGTTACTTATATTCATATCAAATCCTCGATTAATCTATCATTATACATAGTATATCAGTATTCTTGCATTCCGTCAATGGGTTTACTGCATTTTCAGCATAGTGCCTTGTTTGGGTTTTCTCCGTCTGGTGGATATCCCCGAAGGAGGTAAAAACCGACACCTATAAATAACACTTATAAAAAAGCCTCCCTTGTGTAAAGGGAGGGGGACAGATTATAATGTGAAGTGCAACACTTGTAAAAATAAATAGACAATATACAAACCAAAGTGTAAAATGTAAATAACCACAAAT
>SVJL01000143.1 GCA_015068985.1 Oscillospiraceae bacterium | reverse complement strand
TAAATGCCGACAAAACCCCCGACCTCGCTCCCGTAATCGGTGCAAGTGAAATAGTGGGTCGCAATCTCACCAAAGGCTCCTATGTTGTGTATGAGAGCACAGTGTATCCGGGCGTTACCGAGGATGTGTGCATTCCCATATTAGAAAAGCTCTCAGGGCTTAAATGCGGCGTGGATTTCAAGATCGGCTATTCTCCCGAGCGTATCAATCCCGGTGACAAGGTTCACCGCCTCGAAAACATCAAAAAGATTGTGTCAGGCTGTGACAAAGAAAGCCTTGATATTATAGCTAAGGTTTATGAGCTCGTAATTGAGGTTGGCGTTCACAGAGCATCTTCCATCAAGGTTGCCGAAGCTGCCAAGGTTGTAGAAAACTCTCAGCGCGACATTAACATTGCTTTTATGAATGAGCTTGCCATGGCTTTCGACAAAATGGGCATCGATACAAATGAAGTTGTAGACGCCATGAACACCAAGTGGAATGCTCTTGGCTTCCGCCCTGGTCTTGTGGGCGGTCACTGCATAGGCGTTGACCCATACTATTTCATATATGAAGCAGAAAAGCTTGGTTATCACAGCCAGATTATTGCATCAGGCAGAAAGGTCAACGATGGCATGGGTGCTTTTGTTGCCGATGCCACCATCAAAAAGCTCGTTGTGGCAGGCAAAGCACCAAAGAACTCCAAAATTGTTATTCTTGGCATCACCTTCAAAGAAAATTGCCCTGACACTCGCAATTCCAAGGTGGAAGATATCATCAACAGGCTCAAAGAGTATGAAATTAGTCCCATAGTTGTTGACCCATGGTCAGACCCTGCCGATGCAATGAAGGAATATGGGGTAGAGCTTACTCCCATGTCTGAAATATCAGATGCTGACTGCATTATTTTTGCAGTTGCACACGATGAATTCAAAAAACTTGGCATAGCCGGTGCAGACAAGCTCTTCAAATCTTGCCCCAACTGTGAAAAAGTGCTCATAGATGTAAAAGGCATTTTTGATAAAGAAGAGCTTGAACAAAAAGGTTATTCATACTGGCGACTCTGATAACAGGAGAACTATTAATGCTTAAAAAAGTTGGAATAATCGGTCACTTTGCTCACGGCAGAGATTTTTTCGACGGTCAGACCATAAAAATTCGCACTCTGACTCAGGCTTTGCAAAACGAACTTGGCAAAGCCGAGGTCTGCACGCTCGACACTTATGGCGGGCTTAAAAACATAGTGAAGATAGTTTGCGGCACTTTCAAATTGCTTGCCAAATGCAAAAACATTATTATGCTTCCTGCCAACAATGGCCTTAAGGTTTTTGTACCGCTATTATCTTTTGGCAATCTTCTTTTCAAAAGAAAGCTTCACTATTCGGTTATTGGCGGTTGGTTGCCCGAATTTGTAAAAGAGCACAAGCTCATAAAAAAGCTCCTTGAAAAATTTGATTGCATATATGTGGAAACAAATGCAATGAAAATGGCGCTTGAATATATGGGTTTTTCAAATGTGCACATTGTGCCAAATTTTAAAAACATAGATATTCTTCCAGAGGACGAATTGGTATATAACCATAGCAAACCGTTTAAACTTTGTACCTTTTCAAGAGTAATGAAAGAAAAGGGCATCGAAGATGCAATAGATGCGGTTAAAGCTATCAATATGCAGGCTGGTGAAGTTGTTTGCGAGCTTGATATATATGGTAAAATCGACTCTGATTATGAAAATTGTTTTGCAAAATTGCAGACTGATTTTCCCGAATATATCCGCTATTGCGGATGTATTGATGCGAATAACAGTGTCAATGTATTAAAAAATTATTATGCTTTGCTTTTCCCAACCCACTTCAAAACAGAAGGCATTCCCGGAACAATTGTTGATGCGCTTTGTGCAGGAGTTCCCACCATTGCCAGAGAGTGGAATTCTGCATTGGAGATTGTTATACACGGACAGACTGGCATTGTGTATTCATCTGACAAGTCAGTATCATTGACAACTGTTCTAAAGTGGGCTTTAGATAATCGCGATGCGGTCAATAATATGAAAGTCAACTGCCTATGTTTGGCAGAGTCTTTCTCAAAACAGGTAGCGCTAAAAACATTACTTCCAAAATTGGCCTGAAAGGGTGTATTATTTTGAAGATATTTCAGATTATTCCAAATCTTGCTGTAGCAGGTGCTGAAATAATGGTTGAAAATTTAATATATGAATTGAAAGAGCGTGGCTGTGATGTCACCGTTGTCAGCTTTTATGATTATCAATCCGATATAACTAAGCGGTTAGAGGCAAATGGTATTCGGATAATATATCTCGGAAAGAAAAAGGGCTTTGATTTGGGTTTGTTATTTAGGCTATATAAACTGCTTAAATCTGAAAATCCCGATGTTGTGCACACTCATATCGGAGCTGCTCAATATGCTTTTCCTGCTGCAACTTTTGCTCGAATTAAAAGAGTTGTGCATACTGTGCACAATGTTGCCGAGAAAGAAACTTCAGTTTTTAATCAAAAAATAAATAAATTTTATTTCAAACATGCCTATGTCACGCCTGTTGCTCTTAGCGGATTGGTTCAGAAAAGCATCGAAAAGGTTTATGGAATGCAATCGAGCAATATTCCTGTGGTATTCAATGGAATGCCTCTGCACAAATATATTGTCAGAGACAATTATTCTGTTGGTGAGAAAATTAATATCATGCACATAGGTCGATTTAGTGAGCAAAAGAATCATGTTGGTTTAATCGAAGCGTTTGAAAAGGTTGTCAGTGCATACCCAAATACCG
>SVJL01000142.1 GCA_015068985.1 Oscillospiraceae bacterium | reverse complement strand
CGACAAAACTCTGGTTATGATTCTTGTTTTCAAAGATGAAAACGGAGTAATCCAAAAACTCCTCACATCCGAAGAAATAAGCATTGCCTCCGGAGAAGAAAACGTTGAGGTTCTCATTGAACCCGTTGAGGCAGAAGGTCTCAACGCCGAGGTCTTTTTTATCGAAAGCTGGGCAACAAGACTCAGACTTCTCGATGAGATATATAAAAATTATTAAAAAAGGGTGGTAAAATTGAAAAAAAGCATGAAGAAAATTCTTGCATCGTTGCTCACCGTGGCAATGATTGCAACACTTGTTCCTTTTGCAGCTTTTGCAGAAGAAACAGTCGACACAAGCTTTGTGTTTGGTACGGGTTCCTACGGTTCGTTTAGAAGTCAAGGAATTCCGGGTGTTCAGATTGGTGGTATTGGTGGTAAAGCACAAGACGATTTGTCGATGGCTTTCGTTGTTGATTCTGATTTTAATGGTCAGGAGTCGAGATGGCAATATCCAATAACTCATATTGATGATAATGCTGTTGGTAATAGCGGAGGTACTTTGGGCATATACTATAGTTTTAATATGTATGCCGATGGTGATGCGGTTATTGGTATTGGATATGGGAGCAATATTTCTTCAATTCTTAAATGGGAAGCTAATGGAAATGTGACTTTTAAAAAAGCGGGGGTTAATACTACCCATTATATTGAGCGTGGAAAATGGCATAAAGTTGCTATTTCTCAGGCTGATGAAAGTGGAAGAAGGCTTGCTCTTTTCATAGATGGTGTGAAATTAAGTGGAAATGCAGATGCGGGATGGGGGACCTGGAATCCAGGAAAAAATCCTTTGCTTTTTGGTGTTCTTGGTACTTCTGGAATTGGTACTGCGGCCTTTGATGATCCTTATATGACTTTATGGTCAGGTGGTAATACGTATAACAAGACAATGAGGACTAATGATATTGCGATAGCTGTAAACACTGATTCTTTAACAACTGATACGACTGCAAAAACTATATCGCTTAATCACTATCCTGATAGTTACGATGCTTTTGTTGCAAGTATTGCTGAATGCTTCATCAATGAGTCTGAAATAAGAGTTTTAACCGAGGATTTGTGTTGCGAGGCAACAACAGTTGAAGACGCAAAGGTGGCTTTAGTTAAAACAATAAACAATGCATATGATTATTATACTTTCAATGAATATGTTAAAACCGACATGGAAAAAGTCGGACTATCAAAGGTTGAAGATGATTCCTCGATAGGTGGAGATAATTGGAAATCTAACATTATCATTCTTAAAGACAAAATCGCCGTTTATTCAAGTACGTTTAGAAATCTTTCGTGGATTGATTCTACACGTCTGTTAGAAGGGCTTGTTTCAAATAATGGCTACTCTCTTTCCTATGTTGACTATAATAAAAATCCGGCAGTTGCCAACAGTGTAACTGGTGGCTACATTAAAGCATCAAAAGATGGCGAGGAAGATATTTATATTGAAATCGCAAATAAAAATAACGTTCAGAAGTCAATTGAACTTACTGAATGGAATCTTGATCAAAGAGCATCAACCTTAATTTCTGCTACAGGCGTTGCCGGTAAAACATCTGATGATGTGTCACATGGATTTTTAGCAACAACAACAGAAACAACAAATAATAAACATGAAGCAAAATATTATCATAAAACAGATTTGAACATAGCTGTTAATCCCGATGGTACTCGTTCATACGTGTTCAATATGTATGTTGATGGAGATGCGATTGCCCGTATCGGTATGATGTATAATACATCTGCATATTACGCTATGGAGTGGGAGGGTGCAACTGGTGATTTCTATGCTCCTGCAACTGGCACATCAATGTCTTCAACCCCGGAATTTAAGCTTGAAACCGGATGTTGGCATCAGGTTGCAATCACAATGGATAAAGGTACAGGCGGTAAACTTGAAATTTATATCGATGGCAAACTGCTTCAGAGAATTGTAGATGAAGATATTGGCTGGAATAACTATCAAGGTATAGCATTAGCCACATTTTGCCAAACAACAACCGGTAAGGTCCTCTTTGATGATATCGAAATCTACAACGGTTTCTATGATGCTAAAGATGCAAATGTAGCTGTAAAATCTGTAACAAGTGATTTTATTATTGATAAAGATAACAAAGTTATCTACTACAAGAATATGACAACACCATCAGAAATTGTATCTGCCGCTCTTGCAAACACAAACGCTTCAACAGCAAAGGTATATGCAGACAATACATTTGCTTCAGAAGCAACAACTCTTGATAACAATTCAAATGTTGTAGTTCTCACATCACCCAACGGTCTCAGATATGAGTACTACACTCTCAAAGCATACTCTGAGATTCCTGCTCCCGAGTTTGCATTTGACCTTGGCGAAACAACATTTACTGTTTCTGCAAAAATCAAAGCAGATTATACAGGTTCAACAATTTATGTTGCAACATACACAAGCGACAACACTTTAGTTGCAGTTACCCCCATAGCTTTGGATGCATCTGATTATAACACAGAGTTTTCACAAAAATTTGCATACGGCAGTGGCGGTCGCAAGGTGAAAGTCTTCCTTTGGGATGGTGAGCAGAACCCTGTTTCCTATGCAGAAGCAGACAGACCCGCTGAATAACAGTCTTTAAACGAAAAACAGATTTAATGGTTTAATCTATCCGGGCGGCATACGCCGTCCGGAATGAGTGCAACAACAAAAATTTAATGAAAAGGGTGGTAAAATGAAAAAAACAATGAAAAAACTTCTTGCTTCAATTCTCGCTCTTGCAATGGTTCTTACAATTGCTCCGCTTGCTTCTTTTGCAG
>SVJL01000025.1 GCA_015068985.1 Oscillospiraceae bacterium | reverse complement strand
ATCAAAAATTGTTATTATTAAGCCAAAAGCACAGGTAATCCTGACGGATTATCGAGCATTTTGGTGAAAATAAGAGCGATTTTTGTATCTTAAAATCGGAGTTCGAATAATGCTCCAATGGCTAGCCTGACCGGAGCTATCCGAACATCTCCTCTTAGCTAAAACTTGTTCAAGGTTATTATACATCAAGAAAAATATATAATCAACAAAAAATTAATGTTTTTGGCATATAATATCAAAATAATAGTGGCATTCTTAAAAAAATTGAATTATAATTATAATTAATATAAAAATATAATGTCAGGGAGGCAGTTATGAACTATAATAAACCCCAAAGAACAGAAAAAATAATTCAATTTGGTGAAGGTAATTTCCTTCGTGGCTTTGTTGATTGGATTTTGCAAACTCTCAACAAAACAACTAACTTTAACGGCAGTGCGGTTGTTGTTCAGCCAATTGAAAATGGAATGTGTGATATGCTCTCTTCGCAGGATTGCGTGTATAATCTTGTTATGAGAGGTCTCAAAGACGGAAAAAGTGTTCAAGAAATTGAAACAATCGACTCAATTTCCAGAACTGTTAATCCCTATGCTGATTACGATGCGTATATTAGTCTTGCACACAATAAAGATGCAAGATTTGTTGTGTCAAACACAACCGAATCGGGCATTGCCTATAACGATGACGATGATCTTTTAATGACTCCGCCAACATCTTTCCCTGCAAAGGTTACTGCGCTTCTTTTGGAAAGATACAAGCTGGGTTATGACGGTTTTATCTTCTTGCCCTGTGAGCTTATCGACAAAAACGGCGAAACATTAAAGAGCATAATCCTTAAATATGCCGACCGGTGGCAGCTTGGTGATGCATTTAAAAAATGGGTTAACGAAAAAAATATTTTTTGTAACACACTTGTTGACCGTATTGTTACCGGTTATCCGAAAGACGAAAAATTTGACCTGCCTTTTGACGACAAAATGATTGACACCTGCGAAATATTTCATTTGTGGGTTATTGAAGGACCAAAATCAATTCTTTCGGAAATTCCGTTCGACAAATGCGGACTCAACATTATCATAACCGATAATCTTGAAAACTATCGCACAAGAAAGGTGCGAATCCTGAATGGTGCACACACAGCAATGATTCCATACGCTTTGCTTTCGGGTGTTGAAACCGTTGGCGAATGTATGAAAAACGAGACAATTTCAAACTACATTAACAGCTGCGTGTTTGACGAAATTATTCCAACTCTCGATCTTCCCGAAGAAGAACTCAACCAATACGCAAAAGACGTGTTTGAACGTTTCAACAATCCTTTTATTCGTCACGCTTGTGCTTCGATTGCGCTTAACTCAGTTAGCAAATTTAAGGTAAGAGTGTTGCCATCGATTCTGGAATTTGAAAAAAGATTTGGCAAGCTCCCCGAAAAGCTTCTGTTTTCTTTTGCAAAGCTCATTGATTTCTACAAAACCGATATGACAAATGATGCACCCGAAATTTGTGAATTTATGAAAAAGTCATCTGTATCTGAGATACTTGCCAACACATCTCTTTGGGATGCTGATTTATCACACTTGTGCGAAGGAGTTGAGAAATACATTGGAAAAGAAACATATAATTCATAATAACGATAACGTGTATATCGACCTTACAAGCGGTCACAAATATGCACTTTGCGATATTAAAGAAGGGGAGAATGTTATTAAATACGGATTCCCCATCGGACACGCGACATCCGATATTAAAGCCGGCGAACACGTTCATTCCCACAATCTTAAAACAAATTTGAACGACATTTCCGATTATACATATAACTACGACGGCAGTAAACTTACTAATGTAGATGACAACCGCACAATAAAAGCTTATCGCCGCAAAAACGGTGACATCGGCATCAGAAATGATATCTTTATTGTCAACACGGTTGGCTGTATAAACAAAACAGCTCAGATTCTTGCCGAAAAGTGTAACGTAAACTATTTCAGCCATCCCTTTGGCTGCTCTCAGCTTGGCGGTGATATGGAAATTACTCAAAAAATCCTTGCCGGTCTTGTTAAGCATCCCAACGCCGGAGGCGTTTTGGTTTTAGGCCTTGGCTGCGAAAATAATAATATTGAAGTTTTTAAGCCTCACCTTGGCGATTTTGACGAGGAACGTGTACGTTTTCTCAACTGTCAGGACTGCAGTGATGAAATTGCAGAGGGCATCAGGATTATTGATGAACTTAAAGCAATAGCTGCCAATGACAAGAAAGAAGATGTGCCCATATTCAAGCTCAGAGTTGGTCTCAAATGCGGCGGCAGTGATGGGTTCAGTGGCCTAACGGCAAATCCGCTTGTTGGTTCTCTTTGCAACAAAATGGTTTCACTTGGTGCTTCCTGCGTTCTGACCGAAGTGCCCGAAATGTTTGGTGCAGAACACGTTCTGATGGAAAGATGCGTTTCGGAGGATGTGTTTGATAAGGCAGTTCAAATGATTAACGGCTATAAAAAATATTTTATGGCTCATAATCAGCCTATATATGAAAATCCCTCTCCGGGCAACAAAAAAGGCGGCATAACAACCCTTGAGGAAAAATCTCTTGGTTGTGTTCAAAAAGGTGGAAAAGCTCCTGTAACCGATGTTATAACCTATGGCGAAAAAGTTACAAAACCCGGTCTGACTCTTATGGATGGTCCGGGCAACGACCTTGTTGCTGTGACTAATCTTGCCTGCTCCGGTGCTCATATTGTTCTGTTCACCACAGGCAGAGGCACTCCATTTGGCGGTCCTGTGCCCACAATGAAAATTTCAACCAATTCAAATTTAGCAAAAAACAAATCAAATTGGATTGATTTTGATGCAGGACGCCTTGTTGATGGTGCATCGATGGAAGAACTGACAGATGAACTTTTTGAACTTGTATTATCTGTTGCAGAGGGAAAAGAATGTCTCAATGAGATTAATGGCTACAAAGAAATTTCTATTTTTAAGGATGGTGTTATTCTGTGAGTTTTATAACAAAAGATTTTATATTAAAAGGCGAAACAGCAAAAAAGCTTTATCACGATTATGCTGAAAATATGCCCATAATTGACTATCATTGTCATCTTGTGCCAAAGATGATTGCCGACAATCACAAATTTAAAAATGCTTACGAATTGTTCCTTGGTGGTGACCACTACAAATGGCGTCAGATGAGAAGTGCCGGCATTGACGAAGAAATGATTACCGGTGCAGGTGATGATTTTGAAAAATTCAAAATGTTTGCCCGTGTTCTTCCAATGCTCATTGGAAATCCGCTCTATCACTGGACTCACCTTGAGCTCAAAAGATACTTCGGTATTGAAGAAGAACTTAGCGAAGACACAGCGGAAGCAATCTGGAACAAATGTAATGAACTCTTAGCAAAAGACGAATTTTCGGCTCAGAATTTGATTTTAAATTCAAATGTTGAAGTTATCTGCACTACCGATGACCCTGCCGACACACTTGAATATCATCAGAAGCTCAGAGCTGACGGATTCAAATGTAAGGTTTTGCCCACATTCCGACCGGACAAATGCGTTGAAATCAATAAACCCGGTTTTATGGAATACATAAGTGCAATAGGTGTTAATTCTTTTGATGAGCTTCTTTCATGGCTCACTTCAAAAATTGAATTTTTCCACGAAAACGGTTGTCGTCTTTCTGACCATGCTCTCGAGATTGTTCCCTTTGGCAAAGGTGACGCTGCAAAGATTTTTGATGCAAAGCTTTCGGGCAGTGAGGTTTCACAGGCAGACGAAGATGCCTACAAAACAGCAGTTCTTTCTCACTGTGCAAAAGAATATACACGCCTTGGCTGGACAATGCAGCTTCACATTGGTGCTCTTCGCAACAACAACACCAGAATGTTTGAAAAGCTCGGTCCGGACACAGGCTTTGATTCAATCAATGACCTTTGTATAGCTCAGAATCTTTCACTCTTTATGGATAGCCTCGATGTGTGTGATTCACTTCCCAAAACAATCCTCTACACACTTAACCCAAAAGATAATTATGTCCTTGGCACAATGCTTGGCAACTTCCAGCGTGCACCATACAGATGCAAAATCCAGTTCGGCTCCGGTTGGTGGTTCAACGACAACAAAGACGGTATGGAACAGCAGATGAAAGCTTTGGCAAATCTTGGTATGCTTGGCGGATTTGTGGGAATGCTCACCGATTCCAGAAGCTTTGTGTCGTATCCACGTCACGAATATTTCAGACGTATTCTTTGTAACCTCATTGGCGAATGGGTTGATGGGGGAGAATATCCCAAAGATTGGAAGCACCTTGAACAAATTGTAAAGGGTGTTTGCTACAACAACGCTAAAGAGTATTTTGGATTTTAATTTTTTTAAAATGGCGTGTCTCAATAAGTGATTTTTCACTCAATTGAGACACGCCATTTATTGGTTATTCATATTGTTCCCAAAATGAACGCTTACGTTCAATCATTTCATCAATTCGTTTAATATATTCCGAAACTTCCTTAACATTAAACACCCGCTCAATGCTATCGTCATTCACAACCTTTGTTGAGCCACCTGCCCCAAGAGCAATTATTGACTGTACCTCTTCCATTATGTAGATATTGTAGAGGCATTCGTGTCTGTTTGTGCAGTATCCAACGTTCTCCAGGTTGCCAAGCATATTTTTTTGGCGATACATATAGTAGGGGAGCATATTCATTTTTGCCATACTATCCGATGCAAGATTCAGCATATTATTAACGGTTTCAGCTGTTGATAAAGAATACATGTTGTATTCTCTATCAAGAAAGGCTCCGTGCTTTATGCTCATTGTGTGCACGGTAACGGAATCGGGTTTTATGGTTTCGAGAGCAGAAAGAGTTTTTTCAAAATCTTTTTCGCCCTCACCTGGCAGGCCTGCAATGATATCGCAGTTAATGTGATTAAACCCGAGCTCTCTTGCAAGGGCGAATTTTTCGAGAAATGCGGCTGAGGTGTGTTTTCTGCCAATGATTTCGAGCGTTTTGTCATTTATTGTTTGAGGATTAATGCAAATTCGTGATATGCCGTGAATCCTTAAAACTTCGAGTTTTTCTTTGGTTATGGTGTCGGGTCTGCCGGCTTCAAAGGTGAGTTCTTTAATTTGTTTGAGGTCGAAGTATTCTTTGAGAGTGCATAATATATCATCTATTTGCTCTGCCGAAAGGGCAGTTGGCGTTCCACCGCCAAAATATACGGTTTCTATCACTTTGTTTTTAACAAAGGGGAGAGATGCGGTTTCTCGTATTTCTTTTTTTAAAGCCTCAACATATGGTTCAACGAGCTTGTTTGTGAACGCAACCGATTGTGACGTGAACGAACAATAAAGACATCTTGTTGGGCAAAATGGAATTCCGACATACAGGCTGATACCGTTTTTGAACTTTTGTGCAATGTGAGCACTTTCGTTTTCTTCAACCTTTGCTGCCAGAATAGCCTTGTCGGCATCTGTATCGAACTCGTTTATTAAATATTCCACTGCGGAATCGCCTGATGTGAGCTTATGTTCCCTCACAACTTTAGACGGTCTGATTCCTGTCATAAGACCCCATGGCAGATGAATACCGGTTGCTTCTTTGAGGCAATTTGCTATTGCTCTTTTAAGCTGTGTTTTGTTCCATACCGAGTCGGTGAGCTCCGATTCATAGGTCTTGCAGTCAATTATCGCTTTTGCTTTGTAGGTGTGCACGTTATCTTTAAAAGAATATTCAGAAATAACGCAATCATTGCACAGCTCTTCTGTCAAAAAATCAAGCTTCTCTTTTGGAAAAAAGGAATTAATGATTTCTCTGACGGCGTATTCTTCGTTGTGGTTTATGAGTTTAACTTTCATCGTATCACCAGATAAAGGGATTGTTGTTAATTTCGTGCTCGATTGTTGTTGCATCACCGTGACCGGGGTAAACAAGAGTGTTTTTTGGCAAAACATAAAGCTTTTCTTTTATGGATTCTTTAAGCTTTGCACTGCTTCCGCCGGGAAAATCGCATCTTCCGACCGATTCCAAAAACAATGTGTCACCCGAGATAAGAATCCCATCAGTATATAGGGAAATGCAACCCGGTGTGTGACCGGGTGTTTCGATAACTTTTAATTTCGCATTCCCCAAAGCGAGGGTATCATTCTCTTTTAAGATGATGTCTGCTTTTGTGCAAGGGGAGGAAGAACCGAAAAATGCACAAAGATTTTTGAACGAATCATTTAGCGCATCGTAATCACCTGATCCAACACAAACTGTAGCATTGGTTTGGGATTTGATATAATCAAGGGCTTCAATATGGTCGCAGTGGGCGTGGGTGAGCACAATATATTTGGGCTTAATGTCCAGACTTATAATTTTTTCTTCTATTTTCTTTTCCGAACCGCCCGGGTCTACAATCATAGCTTCTTTTGAAGCTTCATCATACAATATATAACAATTTGTGCCAAGCGAGCCAACTGTTAACGCTTCGATTTTCATTTTGCACCTCTTGGTTTAGTGATTTCTTGTTACATCAACAACATCTTTGATGTTTTTGAGCTTTGTTATAAGATGTTCAAGCTGTGTTATATTTCTGATTTCAACGCTTGCCTCAATAATTGCCATTGCATCTTTGGTGGTGCGTGCGTTCAGAGTTTTTAAAGAAACTTTGGTATCGCTGATTGCATTTGCAGTGTCAACAAGCAAGCCGCTTCTGTCTGTGCCAACAATTTTGAGATGCGCAAGATAAAATTCTTCCTTGCTGTCTTCCCAGAAAACATCTATAAGACGTTTCTTTTCTTCATCATCGGTGTATAGAGCAGACACGTTAACGCAATCCTGACGGTGAACAGAAACACCTCTACCACGTGTTATATACCCAATAATCTTGTCACCCGGAACAGGGTTACAGCACTTTGAATATCTGACAAGACAGTTATCAACACCTTTAACAATAATACCGTTTGAAGCTGAGCTTTTGCCGGGCTTCTTCTGAGCCTCAGCTGTCATTTCAAGGAGCTTGCTTTCGGGATTGGTGTTGTTTTTCTTATATTCGTCTTTGAGTTTTGAAATAACGTTGTTAAGCTGAACTCCGCCGTATCCTATGTTTGAATAGAGGTCATCGGTGCAGGCAAAGCCGTAGCGTTTAACAATCATATCAATATATTTTTGTGAAGTAAGGTCAAGCTCACCAAGTCCCTGACGTTTTACCTCACGCTCCAGCATTTCTTTGCCTTTGACAATGTTTTCTTCACGTTTTTCTTTTTTGAACCATTGGTGAATCTTGGTTCTTGCCTGACTTGTTTTAACAATCTGCAGCCAATCACGGCTTGGACCGTGAATTGCAGATGAGGTTATGATTTCAACAATATCACCGTTTTGAAGTTGGTAGTCAAGATTTGTTATTTTGCCGTTTACCTTTGCACCTTGCATCTTGCAGCCAACTGCACTGTGGATACCAAAGGCAAAATCAATGGGGGTTGCACCGGCGGGGAAGCTCAAAACATCTCCTTTTGGTGAAAAAACAAAAACCTGATCGGTAAACATGTCAATTCTGAGAGCCTGCAGAAATTCCTCTTCATCTTTTGAATCACTCTGGATTTCAAGGAGCTGTTTTATCCACTGAAATTTTTGATCAAGTTCAGTGTTTGCCGGAGAGCTTTTTCCTTCCTTATATTTCCAATGTGCACAAACACCATTTTCGGCAATTTCGTGCATTTCCTGAGTCCTGATTTGAATTTCAAAGGGAATGCCTTCCTGACCGATAACAGTTGTGTGAAGTGATTGATACATATTTGGCTTTGGCATAGCAATATAGTCTTTGAATCTGCCGGGCATTGGCTTATATAGCTCGTGAGCCGCACCAAGAGCTGCATAACAATCACTGACAGAATCTGTAATGATTCTCACAGCAAACAAGTCATATATCTGGTCAAGAGTTTTGTTCTGGGTAAACATTTTTCTGTATATACTGTAAAAATGCTTTGGTCTGCCGTCGATTCGGCATTCTATGCCAAGCTCTGTGAGTCTGGCTTTGATGTCACGCTTAATGGTGGCAATGTATTCTTCTCTTTCTTGTCTTTTCTGATTAATTCCCTCAACAATTTCGTGATATGCAACGGGGTCGATATATTTTAATGATAAATCTTCAAGCTCCCATTTGATTTTGTACATACCAAGGCGGTGGGCAAGCGGTGCATAAACGCTGAGGGTTTCTCTGGCTTTTTCACGCTGTTTTTCCTCGCTCATACTGATGAGAGTTGTCATATTATGAACACGGTCGGCAAATTTTATCATAATAACCCTGATATCTGCCGCCATAGCCAAAAACATTTTTCTGAGATTTTCCATATCCCGCTCTTCTTTAGAAGTGAACTGCAGTTTTTCAAGCTTTGTCACACCGTCAACAAGCAGACTCACTTGCTCGCCAAACATTTCCTTAATGTCTTGTGCAGTGTAATCGGTGTCTTCAACAACATCGTGAAGAAGAGCTGCACAAATTGAGTCGGTGTCGAGACGCATATCTGCAACAATGTTTGCAACGGCAACCGGATGGGTGATATATGGAGTGCCCGATTTTCTTATTTGATAACCGTGGGCGCTATCGGCAAGCTCATATGCTTTTATGAGCTTTTCTTTGTTTAGATTAGGAATATAAGATTCAACTTTCTTGATAAGAGTTTCAAAAGAATCGTCTTTAACCATATTTCATACCTCTTTGAAATAAATGTAGATTTAAAAACTATTTTTAAATATTATTGAACTTTCAAGATTACATTTGGCCGAAAAGTTTATGCCTTTTTTTGCGGTTATCGTGTTGTATTGTTCTTTTATATTTATTATATCAAGTTCTTGCAGAATATCCAACGCAATTTTCAGCCTGGTTGTTCCTATGGAGCAGCCATAATTTTTAATAAGATGAGTGGCTAATTCGTTTAGCATAAAAACACTTTTACCATTTTCAATAAAGTCTTTGATGCAACGATATACGCTTCTCATATTATCGACATTTAGCTTGCTTTGAGGACAAACATTAATGTCTTTAACAACAAACTGAGCACTGTCGCATCCACGGTACGAGTTGATTCCGATTGTGCCTGCAATGCTCACATGGTCACCATAGGAAAAATTGCACACATCTTCTGCCATATTAAAAGCAGGAGATTCAAAGTTCTTGCTTGACTTTGTGTATGATAAAAAAGCGTGCTTTTTACTTTTGTGTATTCTGATTTTTTTTATAAAACTGTTGTACAAAGCAAGCACCGGAGTTTTGTTGCCTATGCCATGAGGCTCAAGAAGTTTCAGCTCGTTTGCTGTTTTGAGATTTATGTCGGATGCTTCAATTTCGGCGTCAATTTCTATTGTGGGGATTAGCATTTCGTCTGTTATAATACTGTTTGCATAGTCATTTATTTTCTTGCGAAATTCGTCAATTCTGTTGCTGTCGAGGCTGAATCCTGCAGCCAGTTCGTGTCCGCCGTATTTTTCAAGAATGTTTTCGCATTCGCAAAGTGCATCAAAAAGGTTAAATCCTTTAATGCTTCTTCCTGAGGCTTTTGCACTTCCGTCAGTGTTAACAGAAATCACTGCACTTGGCTTGTGATATTTTTCTGTTATTTTTGATGAAACAATTCCGATAATACCGTGATGCCAGCCAATGTTTTCAACAACAATCACTTTATCGTTATAATATTTTTTTGTTTCAATAATTGCAATTGCCTGATCAAGAATTTCTTGTTCTATTTGCTGGCGGAGTTTGTTTTCATCATCAAGCAATGAAGCGATTCTCATTGCTTCGTCTTTATCTTTCGCAAAAAGCAGTTCAACAGATGTTTTTGCCGAAGCAATTCTGCCTGCTGCGTTGAGCCTTGGAGCAATTGCGAAGCTAATGTTTGCAGAGGTGATACACTCATCATCTATTCCCGAAACGTTTATTAGTGCTTTAATGCCTTCGTTGTTTGTTGAAGAAAGCTTGTCGAGGCCAAATTTGGCTATGAAGCGATTTTCGCCAATAAGCGGAACCATGTCGGCAATTGTGCCTATGGCTGCAATTTCACAGTATTTTTCGAGAATATGTTTGTTGCATCCCGACAGTGCATACACAAGCTTAAATGCAACACCAACACCGGCAAGGTTTTTATTTTTGTATTCTGAACCGGGAATTTTGGGGTTCACAACTGCATCGGCATCAGGCAAAACGGATGGGGGAGTGTGGTGGTCTGTTATAACAGTTTTAATACCTTTTTCTTTGGCATATTCCACTTCGTTAACTGCAGTTATGCCAACGTCAACAGTTATAATAAGTTTAACGTCTTCCTTGCTCAGATAATCAATTGCATTCAGATTTAGCCCATATCCTTCGGTTTCGCGGTCGGGAATATAGAATATAACATCTGCCCCAAGGGATTTTACATAATCATACAAAATGTATGTTGATGTTATTCCATCAACGTCGTAGTCGCCATATATCGCTATTTTTTCGCCTGCATCAACAGATTTTTTTATACAATTGACAGCAATATCCATATTAAGCATATTCATTGGATTGAGGAATTGTGATTCATCTGTATTGATAAACGCATTGATTTCATCGTCCGACTCAATTGAACGATTCAAAAGTATCTTTGCAAAAACAGGTGATATATTAAATTTTGAACATATATGTTTAATAAGCTCCTGCGGGTGGGCGGAGTTTATCCATTTTTTGTTTATCGACAATGTAGCACCAACTTTAAAAGTTTTTGATATTTAGATTTTATTATAACATTTTTTTGCCTGTTGTGCAAGTACAAAACAAAATATCCGGTATAAAATTTAATGATTGATCTGATAATTGAAGTTAAGACTTTGTATAATGGGAAAATAATTGTAAAATTTATTCCCGCAGTCGCTATATTTGAACAAGTTTAACAAAATAAAATAAACACTGTTGACTTTGTAATATTTTTTTAGTACAATTACGATATACTATTCTTAATTTTGGTTTTTTACTATAGCAAAAGGAGCTGTGCTTTTATGTTTATTAAAGAAATTATTGTTGAAAATCAGGTTGGTCTTCACGCACGTCCGGCAACATTTTTTATACAAAAAGCAAACGAATATAAATCATCAATCTGGATTTCCAGAGAAGAAAGAAAAGTTAACGCAAAGAGTCTTTTGGGTGTTTTGTCCTTGGGTATCATCAAAGGAACAAAAATAAGTATAATTGCTGAAGGTGTTGATGAACAGGAAGCTGTCGAAGGACTTATTGATCTCATCAACTCAAACTTTGTTGAAACAGTTTAATATCCAGCACACTCGCCCTGCATATATTATGCAGGGTTTATTTCTTTAACATCATAGCCATATGGCCATATTATGTGAGGCGTAGTCGATGAATGAAATTAATGAAAAACTAAAAACATTGCCCGATAAAAGCGGCGTGTATATTATGAAGAATTCAGACGGCGACATAATTTATGTTGGAAAGGCGAAGGTTTTGAAAAATCGTGTTCGTCAGTATTTTCGCGGTTCAAATCACGCTCCCAAAGTTGCTAAAATGATAGAGAATGTTGCTGATTTTGAATATATTATAACCGACAGCGAAAAAGAAGCCCTTATTTTAGAAAATAATCTTATTAAGGAAAATAAACCCAAATATAACATTCTTTTAAAAGATGACAAAACTTATCCTTTTATTAAAATAACGATTAACGAAGATTTCCCAAGAGTCCTCATAAGCCGACGCCCAATAAGAGATGGTGCAAAATATTTTGGCCCATACTGCAGCAACTACAATCTTAAAGAAGTTCTGGGTTTAATAAATGAAATTTTTATGCTCAGACTGTGCAAAAAAACAATCTATGCCAATCAATGTGATGACCGGCCTTGTTTGTATTATCAGCTCGGCAAGTGCATGGCTCCCTGTGCCGGAAATGTTTCTAAAGATAAATATCAAAGAATTGTTACAGATGTTATAAGCTTTTTAAACGGTAAATATGATAATCTTACAACACTGATAACGGAAAAAATGAAAAAAGCAGCTTCTGAGCTTGATTTTGAAACTGCAGCCAAGTGGCGTGATAAGTTAAACGCCATTTCTATTGTTGGCGAAAACCAAAAGGTGGTTTCTGCAACAGGAAGCGACTATGACGCAATTGCCGTATATAATGAAAACGCTACTGCTTGTGTTGAGATATTTTTTGTCAGAAGCGGAAAAATTGTTGGCAAAGAACACTATTTTCTTTCGGGGACCGATGGTGCAAGTGTTTCGTCAATCCTTTCGGAATTTGTCAAACAATATTATGATGATGCAACCTTTATTCCTCACGAAATTCTTTTGCCTCAGGAACCCGACGACAGCGAAGCGATATCTGAATGGCTCAAAACAAAAACTGAAAGAAACGTTAAGCTTTCAGTACCCAAAATAGGGGATAAACTAAAACTTATTGGAATGATTGGTGCTAATGCCAAAAAAGAACACAAAGAGCGAGAACTTAAGATTATGAGAGATATATCTTTTAAAAACAATGCTCTTTCGTCACTGCAGTCAGTAACCGGACTTTCTGATGCACCTATGCTTATTGAAGCATATGACATTTCAAATATATCAACCTCTCATAAGGTTGCTTCAATGGTGACCTTTAAAGAAGGAAAGCCTTTTAGAGAGAAATATCGAAATTTTAAAATCAAATATGTTGCAGGGCAAGACGATTATGCGTGTATGGATGAAGTTTTGTCGAGAAGAATTGAGCGTGGTCTGAGTGAAATGGAAAACAAAAATGACTCCATCAATAAATTTTTGCCGTTTCCGGATGTTATATTGGTAGATGGAAGTCATATGCACGTTAAAACTGCTCAGGAGGTTCTCAGAAGATATGATATTTCAATTCCTGTTTTTGGTCTTGCCAAGGATGATAAACACAAAACAGATGCCCTCGTAACTGATTCGGAGCGTCTTAATATCGACAAGCACAGCGAAGCATTTATGTTGCTCACTCAAATACAGGATGAAATTCATCGACGTGCAATAACTTATCACAGAAAATTAAGGGATGATTCTCTCCTTAAAACCGAACTTTCAAAAATTAAAGGTGTTGGAGATAAAAAATGTAAACTGCTTTTGCGAAGATTTAAAAGTGTTAAGCGAATAAAAGAAGCAACCCTTGAAGAAATTAGCTCTGTTGCCGGAATAGATAAAAAAACCGCACAGAATGTTTACGGATATTTTAACGGTTTTTAATTGCCGGAAAAATCTGAAGCCTAATTATCGATTTATAATTGACAATTAGGCTTTTTTTCTGTATAATATAACAGTGTATGTACTTATAATAACAGAGGATGTGTAAAAATATGCTAACAAGCAAACAAAGAGCATATTTAAGAAGTTTAGCAAACTGTTTAGAGCCTATTTTTCAGGTTGGTAAAGGTGGGGTAAACCCCAATCAGCTCAGGCAGATAAGTGATGCTCTTGAAAAAAGAGAATTAATTAAGATTCACGTTTTGGAAAATTCACTTCTCGATGCAAGAACAGTTTGTAATGAGGTCGCAGATTCCATAGGGGCTGAGCCTGTTCAGGTTATTGGAAAAAAATTTGTTATATATAAAGAGTCGGTTCAGTATAAAACAATTGATTTGAAAGATGCTGATTTGTCTGACACTGCAAAAGCAAAAAAAGCTGAAGCCGCCAAAAAAGCAACAGCAAAAGCAAAGAAAAAAGTTGTTAAACCCAATTATTCCAAAAAATCGTCTGAAAACAAAAAGAATCATTCCAAATCTGCAGGAAATAACAGAAATACATTTCGCACAAGGCGGTCGAAATAAATGAAAGATGCAATTGGTATTCTTGGCGGAACCTTTAATCCAATTCACAATGGCCATCTTAAAATTGCAAAAGCAGCTCTTTTGGAGTGCGGTTTTTCAAAAATTTTGTTTATGCCTAACGGAAATCCGCCCCACAAGCAGAATAACGCTATTATTTCTTCGTTTCACCGCTACAATATGGTTAAACTCGCCATTGAAGGCAAAGATGGGTTTGAAGTGTCTGATTATGAGATAAACCGTGATAAACCTTCATATACTGTTGATACAAACAGAGCTTTAAAAAAAATATATGATTGTCCGTTGTATTTTATAATTGGTGCAGATTCACTCTACACTCTGAAACAGTGGCGCAACTACGAAGAACTCATAAAAGAGTGCAGGTTTGTTGTAGCCGACAGACATTGCAAAGAAGGGAATGACGCACAGATGATGTGCAACAAATTATCTCGGGAGGGCGCCAACATAAAACTCTTGCAGATGCCCGAAATAGATGTCACATCAACTGATATCCGTTTAATGATAAAGCAAGGTGCAGATACAAGCCGTTTTATGCCGGCAAGTGTTTGCGACTATATTGCAAACAACAAACTGTATTTATAACACACTATATCGCAAAAAGCTTCACAATAATCGGAGGATAATGATGACCATTGATCAAATGCGAGAAAAGCTTAAAATTGCACTTACAGAAAAAAGATACAATCATTCTATAGGTGTGATGCAAACTGCAGTTGAACTTGCACACCACTATGGGGCAGATGTTCACAAAACTGCTGTTGCGGCTCTTTTGCATGATTGTGCAAAAAACTATTCTACTGCAGAAATGTTTGAGTTGTGTGAGCGTTTTAACATTAAAATCGACGAAACATCAAAAGCATCGCCGGGTCTTATTCATGGTTTTTTGGGTGCAGTAATTGCTTCAAAATATTATGGAGTTGACGACCCCGAAATATATGATGCAATATACTATCATACCGTTGGCAAGCCGGATATGAGCCTTATTACAAAAATCATATACATAGCTGATGGAATTGAGCCCGGAAGAACCTATGATGGCGTGGAAAGAATAAGAGATATAGTGTTTGAAGATATAGACAAAGCTTTAATTTTGCAAATTGACTACACGATTCATTCAGTTATCAATCGTGGCGCTTTGCTTCACACAAACACAATCGACACTCGAAATTTTTATCTTAAACAACGTGGTCAAGCATCTGCCTGGGCAACAACATAAACTATGTCAGGTTTTGCGTTTATTGGCATACTTTGTTGACATAAGCTGTTGCGTTAATATCCGAACCCGTTTTGGGTGCGTGTTTTTGCGCCACTGCATCGTTAAAATACTCGCAAATGCGTCAGCATTAGCTGCGTTTTTGTCTCACATTGCCGCAAAAACACAGCACCGAAAATTATTTGAACCTAAAACAAAGAAAAATTGTGACTTTTCAAGGCGGAAGGTCAAAGGAATACTGGCGTATTTCGAGACCGACAACGAAGTAAAGGTGCTATTTTTCTTGTTTTAGGCGAGTTCGGATACTAACGCAACTGCTTAAAGGTGATATAATTATGAAAAAAACAAACATAATGTTTAGATTATACCTCAAATATTTAGCGTGGTTTATAGCTTTTTTTGCATCGATAGCTTTAGTTTTTGTTCCAATGATGCCAACGGTTCTCAGCCTTATGGGGTTTGAATCTTTCTTGGGAATAACATTTAGCGGAGAAACCGAAAAAAGCTATGTTAATGTTCTTTTGATGGGACTCGACAAAGACGAAACCCGCAGTGACGTAATGATGGTTGCACAGTTGAATCTTGAGAGTAACTCGGTAAATATTCTTCAGATTCCTCGTGACACATATATTCAAAATAACAGATTCGATAAAAAGATTAATTCTGCCTATGGTGCAGGCGGGCCGGAACGTTCAATAAAAGAAGTACAAACTTTAATCGACATAGACATAGACAAATATGCCATTGTCACAACGTCAGGATTCCGTGATTTAATAGATGCTGTTGGCGGAGTGTATTATGATATTCCAATGGATATGAACTATGACGACGATCTTCAGGATTTACACATTCATTTAAAAGCCGGATATCAACTTCTCGACGGGGATAAAGCGGAGCAGTATGTAAGATGTCGCTACATTTATCCAAATGGCGACCTTGGCAGAGTTGAAGCTCAGAGCGGATTTATTAAAGAGGCTATTGATCAGATTATAGAACGCTTTGGAACAGACAAAACCCTCGACACCGGAAAGCTTTTGTCAACACTTGGAGATATGGTTGACACCAATTTTACAATGTCGGAAATGCTGAAGTATTCACCATTCCTTTTAAACATCAACATGGATCATGTTAATATTATGATGCTTGAAGGACAGGCGGAATACAGAAATCACATTTCATATTTTATAGCAAACAAAGCCAAAAATGATAAAATAATAAAAGAATATTTTACGCCCAACATATCCGAAGCAGACCTTAGTGAAATTCAGGCACGTGACGAAGCAATTGGTCGTTCTGTGGAAGAATATAATGTGGCAGACTCTATGCTTTCAAACATTTTGCCGTCCGATATTAATGTGTTTGTTCTGGATTATTCGGGCACAAGCGGTCACTTGCTGGCAACAACGGTTAACATCCTTGAATCATCAGGCTACAAAATTGTTGGTGAAGCTATTGCACAGACTGCAACAGCCGACAAAACATATTGCGTAAGTTCACCCAACTCCCAGCTTTCGTCAAAGGTTGCTGCCGATCTTGGCCTTGAGCATTATCATATCAATCCCGACTACAACAATAACGCTGATGTTGTGTTGGTTCTTGGAAAGGAAGAATAAATATGAATTCTAAAGAAATTATGGAAAAAGTTGTTGGAATAATGGATTCCAAAAAAGCGTCTGATATCAAAGCTTTAGATATTAGCTCCGTTACCACAATGGCAGATTATTTTGTTATTTGTCAGGGTAACTCAGGAACTCAGATGAAAGCTATTGCAGAAGAAATTGAAGAAAAACTTTCTGAACAGGGCATAAATCCCATCGGCAGAGAAGGTATGAGCACTGCTTATTGGATTTTGATGGACTATTCCGAGGTTATCGTTCATATATTCAATAGCGAATCAAGAGGATTTTATTCTATAGAAAACTTATGGTCCGATGCAACAGAAGTTGACATTTCGTCAATTGTTACCGAAGATTAATTCTGAAAGGAGATAATAAAATGAATTACGAATTCGGAAAAATAGAAGAAAAATGGCAAAAAAAATGGGAAACAGAAAATGCTTTTAAGGTTAGCGAAGACACCTCAAAGCCAAAATATTACACTCTCGAAATGTTCCCTTATCCATCAGGCAACCTCCATATGGGTCATGTGAGAAACTACTCAATAGGTGATGTTGTTGCCCGTTACAAAAAAATGAATGGATTTAACGTTCTTCACCCCATGGGTTGGGACTCATTCGGCTTGCCTGCCGAAAATGCAGCCATTAAAAACGGAGCAAACCCCAAAGATTGGACATTTTCCAACATGGACAATATGCGTGATCAGCTAAAAAGCATGGGCATAAGCTACGACTGGGACAGAGAAATAGCAACCTGTAAACAGGACTATTACAAATGGACACAGTGGATGTTTTTGCAGCTCTACAATAACGACCTTGCCTACAAGAAAAAATCCTACGTTAACTGGTGTCCTTCTTGTAAAACTGTTCTTGCAAATGAGCAGGTTGTTAACGGCAAATGCGAAAGATGTAAGTCGGAAGTTGGCAAGAAGGATTTGGAGCAGTGGTTCTTCAGCATCACAAAATATGCCGACAAATTACTGGCAGACATCGATAAATTAAAAGGCTGGCCCGAAAAGGTTAAAACAATGCAGGCTAACTGGATTGGCAAAAGCCACGGTGCTCAGGTTGATTTTAAGCTTGACGGAACCGACACAACACTCACGGTTTATACAACCCGTCCCGACACAATCTATGGTGTAACCTTTATGGTTATGGCTCCCGAAAGTCCTTTGACAGAGTCGATAATTTCCGGCAGCGAAACCGAAAAAGAATGTCGTGAATTTATTCATAAGATGCAGTTTGTTAAAGAAATGGACAGAGCATCAACTGAGGTTGAAAAAGAAGGTGTGTTCACCGGAAAATACGTTATTAATCCTCTCACCGGCAAAAAAGTGCCTTTATATCTTGCAAACTATGTTCTTATGGATTATGGCACAGGTGTTGTTATGGCTGTTCCGGCTCATGACCAGCGAGATTTTGAATTTGCTAAAAAATATAACCTTCCCATCGATGTTGTTATTACTCCCGATGGCTCCGATATGGATGGTGCTTCACTCACAGAATCTTTTGAAGCTGAGGGCATCATGATAAATTCAGGCGAATTTACCGGCATGAACAATAGGGAAGCCTTGCCAAAAATGATTGAATATATGGCAAAAAAAGGAATAGGGGAAAAGAAAACAAACTTCCGTCTCCGTGATTGGCTCATTTCACGTCAGAGATATTGGGGTGCTCCAATTCCGATTATTTATTGTCCTGATTGTGGTGCTGTTGCAGTTCCCGAATCCGATTTGCCTGTTGTTTTGCCTGAAGATGTTGAATTTACCGGACAGGGAGAATCGCCAATCACAACAAGTCCGAGCTTTAAAAATGCTCCTTGCCCCAAGTGCGGCAAAATGGGCACAAGAGATATGGACACTATGGACACATTTGTGTGCTCGTCATGGTATTATCTCAGATATTGCGATCCCCACAACGACAAAATGCCTTTCGACAAAGACATAACTGATTATTGGATGAATGTCGATCAGTATATAGGCGGTGTTGAACACGCAATTTTGCATCTCCTTTATGCTCGTTTCCTCACAAAAGCACTTCACGATCTTGGATTTGTATCTTGTGACGAACCCTTTGAAAACCTTCTCACTCAGGGTATGGTTTTGAAAGACGGCACAAAAATGAGCAAATCTCTTGGCAATGTTGTTAGCCCGGAAGAAATAATTGGCAAATACGGTGCCGACACAGCCCGTCTCTTCATTCTTTTTGCAGCTCCTCCGGAAAGGGATCTTGAATGGAGCGACACAGCTGTTGAAGGTTCATATCGTTTCCTTAACAGGGTATTCCGTTTTATTGATGACAATAAAGACAAAATTAATCTTGATGCAAGCTACGACAAAGCGGCACTTTCCGCAGAAGATAAAGAGCTTCGCTACACTCTTAACTATGCTATTAAAAAAGCAACCGATGACATAAGCATACGTTTCAACTTCAACACTGCAATAAGCTGTATAATGGAGCTTGTTAACGGATTGTATTCCTATAAGGGTTCAAACGATGCACTTGTTTCTGAAGCATCAAAGGCTCTTATCATTATGCTTGCACCCTTTGTGCCCCACATCACCGAAGAACTTTGGGAAATGGTCGGCGGAAAGGGTAGTGTTCACGAACAGAGCTGGGTTGAATATGATGAATCGGCTCTTGTTAAAGATGAAATTGAAATTGTTGTTCAAATTAACGGCAAAGTAAAAGATAAAATGATGATAGGATCCGATCTTGACAACGACCAGATTCAGGAACTTGTTTTGTCTAATCCGAAGATTTCTGAATTTACAAACGAAAAAACAATTGTAAAATTTATTGTTGTTAAAGGCAAACTTGTTAACATTGTTGTTAAATAACTTTCTTCTTAGTGTTTGCTGCGAATTTATAAATTCAAAAACCTGACAGAAAGGATTATCAGAATGAATAAAGATAAGCTTTATGAAGTAAGAAATATCCACACAATAAAAGAGATGCTGATTCAGAGTGCATCAATTTATCCAAATAATAATGCATTTCTCCGTAAATTAAAAAGAGGAGCCGAATACACACCCGTAAGCTATGCACAGTTTAAAGATGATGTGTGGGCTCTTGGTACAGCATTTAATAAAATCGGCCTTAAAGATGGCAAAAAAATTGCTGTTATCGGAGAGAATCGCTACGAATGGGTAACATCATATCTGGCTGCTGCTTGCGGCGACACTGTTTTTTCACCAATTGACCGTGAACTTGCCGCTCCCGACATTCAGAACCTTCTCAAAATTGCCAAGGTTTCTGCAGTTGTGTATTCTCCCAAAATTGCAGCAAAGCTTGAAGGCGTTAAAGAAGCTGTTCCCGAAATTGAATATTTGATTTCGATGAGTGAAGACGATGAAAATTGCGACTATACCGTTGCCGGTTTAATTGCCGACGGTAAAGCTGCAATTGCTGCCGGTGACACAACATTTGAGAATATTGAAATTGACCCCGAAGAAGCGAAAATAATGCTCTTCACATCCGGCACAACTGCACTTTCTAAGGGGGTTCTCCTTTGTCATAGAAACATCTGTGCAAATCTTATGGCAATGTGTTCTATGGTAGATATCAAACCCGACGACACGTTCCTTTCAATTCTTCCACCTCATCACACCTACGAATCAACTTGCGGTATTCTTGCACCTCTTTTCAGGGGATCATGTGTTGCGTTCAATGACGGACTCAAATACATTCCCAACAATCTTGCCGAGGCAAAAGTTTCTGTTCTCCTCGGTGTGCCTGCGGTTTTTGAACTCCTTTACAAGCGTATTTGGGCTGCTGCCAGACAAAAAGGGATTGAAAGCAAACTCAAAACAGGTCTTAAGTTAAGTAATTTCCTGCGTAAAATAGGTATAGACAAAAGAAGAAGTATTTTTGCTTCTGTTCACGACACCTTCGGTGGCAAAGTCCGTCTTTTCATAAGCGGTGCTGCTGCAATTGATCCTGCAGTTGCAAAAGGCTTCCGTGATCTTGGCATTCTTTTTCTTCAAGGCTACGGCATAACAGAATGTTCGCCAATTGTTACTCTCAACAGAGACATAAACTATAAAGATAACGCTGCCGGTCTTCCTCTTAATTGTCTTGAAGTTAAAATTGATAATCCAAACGAAGAGGGTATTGGCGAAATTATCTGTAAGGGCGATAACGTTATGCTCGGATATTATGAAAATGAAGAAGAAACAGCAAAGGTTATTAAAGATGGTTGGTTCTACACCGGCGACTTAGGATATATCGACAAAGACGGATTTGTAATCATTTCCGGTCGCAAGAAAAATATTATCATTGATAAAAACGGCAAAAACGTTTATCCGGAAGAGCTCGAAACATTCATTACCAAAAACGATTACGTTCTTGAGTGTATGGTATATGCTCACGAAGACGAAAACACCTTTGAAATTCGTGCACAGGTTTTCCCAAATATGCCTGAAATTGAAGCAAATCTCGGAAAAGATGTTACAGACGAACAGATTCAGGAGCTTATGCAGTCAATTGTTGATGAAGTTAATAAACGTAATCCAACTTGGAAGTATATTCGTAAGGTTATTGTAAGAAAAGAAGAATTTGAAAAAACAACAACCAAAAAAATCAAGCGTTACGCTAAAAAGAATCAGGAATAACCAAAAAACACGCGTTCCAAATCAGGAATGCGTGTTTTTTTGTCGGCTCTTTGTCAATAGTTGGGGTCAAAATTGAATAATGGAATTTTTGATGGCGGTTGCAGCTTTTATGCAGCCGCCTTTCCGGTATTAGATTTTTTGT
>SVJL01000141.1 GCA_015068985.1 Oscillospiraceae bacterium | reverse complement strand
TCACGATGCTGTTGATGAATATCTTGAATTTTGTGCTGAAAACGGAAAAGAACCTCAACAGCAGTACAAGGGCAGCTTTAATGTGAGAATTACTGCAGACTTGCACAGAAAAGCAAGCCTTGGTGCATCAGCAAAAAACATTTCATTAAACAGTTATGTAGAGCAAGCTATCGAAATGCAGGTTGCAAAGGATGCCATTGCACTTTAAAATTCTTTAGCAAAATATCAAAGCGGAACCAAGAAAAAGAGGGGGCTGCCTCTCTAAACATTCATAATGTATAAACATTCAAAAATGTAGGGGTCGATACACCCAAGGGCACTTCTGCGCTACGCTTAGGCGCCTAGATCGACCCGAAAAAACGGGCGGATGTGGGCGCCTAAGCGTAGCGCAGAAGTGCCCTTGGGGTGCATCCGCCCCTACAAAATGAATTATTATGCATATTGTTTGTTTAGAGAGACAGCCCTTTTTCAATGAAATTTGCCTACGGCAAGTGAAATAGCTATGAAAAAGCAAATTTTATTTTACAATTCTGATATATTCTTTCCACTCGTCGACAGAATTTGAATAGTATTTGAGGTAACCGTATTTTAGTGTGTTACCTCTTTTGTATGATTTATAAAATCAAAAGCACATTAAAATTAATTGTATCAAATTGGAATAGTTTAGTCAAGGGTGATTTCTTTTGTTCAGTCTTTTTAACAAAAGCATACTTCCTCAAATTCCTTTATAAAAATTTTTCTTTTATCGGTTTACATTTGTCTCAAAATATGTTATGATAATATGATGAATAATGTAATTTGGGAGTTGTATCCCCCGAAAGGATTTTCACACTATGTCACAGCGAAAAAACACAGTGCTTTCTCCTGAGATTGTGGAAGCTCAGAAGAAAGTTATTGACCGCATACGCATACAAAATGAAGAGCAGATTGCAAATGGAGGAATCCGCAAAAAGGCCTTTGTCGAAACCTACGGTTGTCAGCAAAATGTGAGTGATTCCGAAATTATTTTTGGTATGCTCTCTCAAATGGGCTACGACAAGGCAAGCGAAAAAGAAGAAGCCGACATCATCATCTACAACACCTGTGCCGTGCGAGAAAATGCAGAGCTGAAGGTTTTTGGCAATCTGGGAGCTTTAAAGCATCTTAAGGCAAAAAGACCCGAGCTCATTATCGGCGTGTGCGGATGTATGATGCAACAAAAATCAAATGCTGAACAAATCAGAAAAAAATATAAACACGTTGACCTTGTGTTTGGCACTCATTCTCTCTACTATTTTCCCTCGCTTCTTGCAGAGGTGATAGATAAAAACAGCAGAGTTATCGACGTGCGTGAGACCGACGGTGCCATTGCCGAGGATTATCCGGTGGTAAGGGCGGAGGGTCCCTGTGCGTGGGTGTCGGTTATGTATGGCTGCAACAATTTCTGCTCCTACTGCATAGTTCCTTATGTGAGAGGCAGAGAGCGAAGCCGCTCGATGGAAGCCATCATAAAAGAGGTCACATCCCTTGCTGCCGAGGGCTATAAAGAAATTACTCTTCTTGGTCAGAATGTTAATTCCTATGGCAAAGACCTTTCAGACGGTCCCGATTTTGCCGATTTGCTAAACGAGGTTTGCAAGGTTGACGGCATCGAACGTGTGCGATTTATGACCAGTCACCCCAAAGACATTTCCGACAAGCTCATTGACACAATGGCTTCAAACCCCAAAATTTGCAAACAGCTCCATCTTCCGGTGCAGGCAGGTAACAACCGAGTGCTTCAAACCATGAACCGCCGCTACACCAAGGAGGATTATCTTGAAAAAATAGAAAAAATCAAAGCAAAGATGCCCGACATCACCCTCACCAGCGACATTATTGTTGGCTTTCCGGGCGAAACCAAAGAAGAATTTGAAGACACGTTAGACGTGCTTCGAAAGGTGAGATATGACACGATTTTTTCGTTTATCTATTCCAAACGTCCCGGCACCCCTGCCGCAACAATGGACGACTGTCTGACGCCGGAGGAGAAGAAAGAATGTTTTTCGCGTCTTCTGGAAGTTCAGGACAAAATATCCCTCGAAAAAAATCAGGCACTTTCGGGCAAAGAGATGCTTGTGCTCACCGAGGGCTACAGCAAAACCGACTCATCCGTGCTCTCCGGCAGAACCGAGGGCGGAAAAATTGTGAACTTCCGAGGCTCGGAGGAGCTTATCGGCAAGTTTGTTAAAGTTAAAATCACCGAGGTCAGAACGTGGTCTTTGCTTGGTGAAATCGTAGATTAAAACTGAAAGGAAGATATAAATAATGGAAGAAATACTTCAAAAAGCAAAAGAACTTGGAATGATGATTGCCGACTCAAAGCAGTTTGCTCAGGTTAAAGCGGCAGAAGAAGCTCAGCTCTCCGACCCCGAGGCAACACAGCTTATGATGGAATATTCAAACAAGCAGGACGAGCTCTCCAAAAGAGCAGCAGAGCCCGACGTTACAAAAGAAGATTTTGAACAAATCAGAAAAGAAGCTCAGGAAGCTTTTGAAAAAATTTGCGAAAACAAAAACATCAAAGCATATCTGGAAGCAAACAGAGCCTTTTCGTCGATGATAGAACAAGTTAACACCATCATCGGATACTTTGTTAAAGGCGGCGACGCATCAGGTTGCGGCGGCAACTGCTCATCCTGCTCAGGATGTCATTAATGGAGCAATTGCCAAAATTTACGGTGCGTGATGTAAGTTGGGTGAGCATATGGAAGAATATATGCCAAAGCCTTCGGTTTGATAATCTTTTTCTGCAACTCGATGAGTACTTGATTTTTATAAATTATTGTTTATAGAACTGCTTAGGTTAGAGCGAAAG
>SVJL01000140.1 GCA_015068985.1 Oscillospiraceae bacterium | reverse complement strand
GCTCAGCCGCTACATTCCATCTTCAAAATTTCAGTTTGAGATAAATAACCCCGACCTTAATACAGAGCTATACTCCAAAGATGACAATTTCAGACCTGAGCTTTATGATATGGACTATCTTTTTGCGGCAGTTATGGTTTCAAATCCGCTGTTTTGGATGGAAGTGCAGTTTTTGTCCGAGAAAAGACGCAACGAACTTAAAGAAATTATGGCTGTTTGGAAAGAACACCGCAATGTGCTTGCCAAAGCAGATGTTGCACCCATAGGCGAAAAACCAACAGGAAGCAGCTTTACAGGCTTTTATGTGTCGGTAGGCGGTAACCCTGAATATCTGCTTTTGCTGCGTGAAACAACCGAAAATTCAAGCACGGTAATTCCATCGCCCATAAAAGAAGCAAACACAAAAATTCTGGCATCAAATGCCGATGTTTCCGTTACAATCAAAGACGGATTAATTCATGCCCAATTTAGCAAACAGCGTTCGTATGCTTTTGTAAAACTAAATTAACAGAGGTTTTCAAAATGATAAAACAGGCAAATTGGATTGAATACAAATGCACCGAAGATTATGGGTGTCCGGAATATAAAAAGACCTTTACCCTTTCCGGAAACATAAAAAAAGCCATTCTTTATATAACGGCAAGAGGAGTTTATGAGGCAAAGCTCAACGGCAAAAGAATAGGTGGCTTTGTTCTTGCTCCCGGTTGGACAGTGTATGAAAAAAGGCACCAATATCAGGAATACGATGTAACCTCAGACCTTAAAGCCGAAAATGACCTTAGTGTAACCGTTGCACCCGGCTGGTATCAGTGGGAAAACGTACCCGGCAGAGATGAAAGAATAGCAGGGAGAAGAGCCGGAGCAGTTATTGCATCTCTTGTTATTACTTGCGAAAACGGCGAAACCCAAATAGTTCACACAGACGAAACATGGCTCGCAGGCGAATCAAAGCTTTTGTACAGTCATTTGTATAATGGCGAAATTTTTGATGCCACAAAAGAAATAAGCTATGGTTCAGTGGAGGTTACGAACTATTCCAAAGATGCCCTTATTCCTCAGGAGGGTGAGATAATATGTGAACACGAAAGAGTGAAGCCTCTTTCATATATCATCACTCCAAAGGGAGAGAGGGTAATTGACTTCGGTCAGAATATGACCGGATATGTTGAATTTGAGGTCACTGCCAAAGCGGGCGAACGCGTCAAAATTTCTCACGCTGAGATTTTAGACTCTGACGGCAATTTCTATACCAAAAACTACCGCAGTGCAAAGGCAAATATAGAATACATATGCCGTGATGGCACTCAGATATATAAGCCGACTCACAATTTTTATGGCTTCCGATACATTCGTCTCGATGAATACCCCGATGATGTGAATTGTGATGATTTTACGGCAATCGTTGTTCACTCCAATATAAAACGAACAGGATTTTTGCATAGCGGAAGTGAATTATTAAACAAATTTTTCTCTAACGTGTTCTGGGGACAAAAGAGCAATTTTTTAGACATCCCAACCGATTGTCCGCAGCGTGACGAACGCCTGGGCTGGACAGCCGACACCCACGTTTTCATCAAAGCTGCAAGCTACAACTACAACACCGACAAATTCTTTCAAAAGTGGCTTGGCGACATGGTTGCAGAGCAGTTAGAAAACGGCTTTGTGCCGGTCACAATTCCCAGTGCGTTTGCGTTTAGCAAAGACGGAGCGGCGTGGAGTGATGCAGTAACAATTTGTCCGTGGCAGCTTTATCTTGCATATGGCGACAAAGAAATGCTTAGGCGACAACTGCCGTCGATGAAAAAATGGATAAGCTTCATACAGTCGTCGAGCAAAGACAAATATCTTTGGACCGGAGGCAATCAATTTGGAGATTGGCTTGCTCTGGATGCTCCCGAGGGAAGCCGCATCGGCGCTTCAAACACCGATTTTATAGCAAGTGCTTTTTATGCTCATTCTGTTTCGAGAGTTATAGAATCCCTCAGGGCTTTAGGCGAAGACTTTTCGTATTATGAAGACCTTCACAAAAACATAGTCGATGCATTCCGCACCCGATTCCCTGTCTACCAAACTCAAACAGAGCACGTTCTGGCAATAGAATTTAATCTTGCAGAGGATATTACAAAAACCTCAGATGCACTTGCGCAGCTGGTGCATAAAAACGGCAATAGCCTTACAACCGGCTTTGTTGGCACTCCATATCTTTTGCACGCACTCTCAAAAGGCGGTCACACCAACCTTGCCTACACACTGCTCCTCAGAGAAGAGTACCCGTCGTGGCTTTTTTCAGTCAAAATGGGTGCCACAACCATATGGGAGCATTGGGATGGTATGCGCGAAGACGGAAGCGTGTGGAGCAGCACGATGAACTCATTTAATCACTATGCATACGGGGCGGTTATAGATTGGGTTTATGAGGTGTCTGCCGGCATACAAACAGTGAAAGAGTATCCCGGCTTTGAAAAGGTGATAATTTCTCCTCATCCCGACAAAAGACTTGGTCACCTTGATGTTAAAATAGACACAAAGAATGGTCCTTTGCGTTCCTTTTGGCAATACAACTCAGATGGTAGCATACGTTATGAAATAACTGTGCCGTGCGATGCCGAAATAACAATCGGTACCAAAAACTATTCATGTTCCAAAGGCGACTATATATTTTATTCTCAAATCTAAAAATGTTATTTAGGAGCGATAATTATGAACTACAATTTTGATGAAGCATTCGACAGAAGACCGCTTTCGGGCAAATGGGCAAGTGCCATTGGCAATGATCTTATCCCACTTACCGTGGCTGACATGGATTTTCCGCTTATGCCCGAAGTTGGACAGGCAATAAAAGCAGCTGCAGACCAGCGCGACTTTGGCTATCA
>SVJL01000024.1 GCA_015068985.1 Oscillospiraceae bacterium | reverse complement strand
CCGATGCCGCGGCTTCCTTTACCACAACCTCAACCACGGTCAGTGCTGCAAAACCTCAATATACAAGCGGAACTGTAAAGACAGATGTCACATCAGGCTATGCCAACGGCAAAGATGCTGTTTTTATAGTTGGTCTTTATAACTCCGACGGCGTGAGATATAAGGTTATCGCAGTTCCTTTCGTTGCCGAAAGAGGCAAGGAATGCACTCCGTCAATCGACCTTTCGTCAGAGAGCTTTGCAAGTGCAAAGGCATTTGTGTGGAGCGATTTTAATGATATGGAAGCCTATGGTCCGCATCTTGATTTTTAAAATAATATAATATTATATATTTTAATTAATTGCTGATTCATCAGCACAATTTGGAGGTAATGATAATGAAAATTGCAAGAAAAACCCTGGCATTGATAATATGCATTCTTATGATATTATCAGCAATGCCCACCTTTGCAGCAACAAATGCCTACAAAACATTTACCCAAGACAAAACCTTTACTTTTGACAACGATTACACCATAGAGGGTGATTTGTATGTGGGTAATGTAAAAGATGGCTCATCAGTTACTGTGGCAGAGGATCCTGCCAATGAGAGCAACTATGCCATGAAGATTACTCATGGCGGCGCCGGCACCGGGAATGCTTTTGTTATGCCTTATTTCAACGATAGCACTCCGGTTAGCGGTCCTCTTTCTTTGGAATTTGATTTTTACACAACCAACATAGCCTCTGCTTTCGCCATCAGAGCCAGAAACACAGCCGGAACAGAAGTGAATTCTTTTGTTTTTCAAGGAGGCACTACAAGAGTTAATGTTGATGGAAGTAGCTATGGTTCGGTTAAATATGAAGCCAATAAGTGGTATCATGTGACCTATACTCTTGACTTTGCCAATGCATATCTGGAAGCAACCATTAAGGAAAAAGGCACTCGTACCGTTCAGGGGGTGCAGGTTCGCAATCATCCCAACATGAGTTCTTTTACAGATGGTAAATTTATCCGTTACTCTCTTGGATATCAGAAAACCATTGCCGGAGATATATACATAGACAATCTGGTGCAAAAAACGCTTACTGGTTTTGTTGTCCCCACGGATAATGGAAATATGTATAACAATCTGTCTGATACAGTGTGGAAATTTGACGGCAATAATCTTGGGAATTATATCAGTGCAGCTTTAAATGGCAACGAGTCTGAAAGCAGCGCAAACACAAACACCGTTGCACTTGAAAAAGTGGATGGCAAAACAGCTCTTGCACTTCATCAGAAATATTCCGGCACCGGTATTCAGGCAATAACATATATGAACTCAAATGTCAGGTTCAACACTCTTCACACCTCTTTCAGCATAAAAAAGTCCGGCGGAGATAAGGGGCATTTTGGCATTAACCTCAGAGGACTCGATGCCGCAAGTGCCGACAAAACCGGTTCGCTTTTAAGAATGTCTGAGGGCAAGCTGTATCTTTTGTGGACTCAGATAGGCACCTATGATGTTGACACTTGGTATGACTTTGACATTAAAATAGATTTGACAAAGAAATATGCTCATCTTGAAATGAAAGCATCAGCCGACAGCATCTGGAAGACATACGATATGCCCTATGGAAATATGTATGCACCCAGTAGTAACACTACCATTGCAACAGTAGCAAGTGCTGAGCGTATATATATCCAATGGGCTGGTGGAACTGCCGACGGTGGTGATGTATATATTACCGATTTTATGCAAAACACCGCAGATGGTCTTGTGCCTACACTTAATGCCCACAATGATTCATTCGACTCTTTCACCACTCAGACCGGAAATGCTTCTCTCAACTCAACAAACGGTTGGTTTTGCGAGAACTTTTCGGGTGCATCGGCAACAGCAGAGGTAACAAATGTTGATGGGGAGAATATGCTCAAAATCACCTCAGAGGCAAATACCGGTTATGCCGGAATCTATAAGCGCCCAATGTATAGTGCGGCAAATGTTCTTCATCGTATTCGCATCAGAATGAGCGGTCCCACAATAGATGATTCCAACAAAGTTATTTTAAGCTTTAATGATGTTGAAAAGGATTATACATTTGATACTTACCCTGTTACAACAGGGGGAAACACCACAAATAATACTTATGTTTCATATGTTGTGATGTTGGAAAGAGAAAAAATTGTCATCGGTGATGCTGCATATGCAGTTACACTTAGTGAAAACAAAATGTATGATGTTGAAATTGTGTATGATTCAGCAAACAAAACCCTGAAGGCTGCGGTTACCACACCTGAGGGAGTGCAGTATGTTAACAATGTTGCAAATGAAATCACAAAATACATCGGCACCGAAGAAGCCTGGGGTAATCTGTCGAGAGTGTTAATTCAGAACTACACAAGTGGCGGTGGATTCGTATACATTGATGACTTCAAGTGGGATATTCTCCCCTCCACTGCAGCCGATGGCGTAGTAACCAACGAAAACGGTACAGATAATGCTTCTGTCGACGAATGGGTAAGTGTTAAATATGCCGAAACGATTGACTCCTCCAAGCTTGATGCAGTAAAGGTTACTCTCACCAAAGGCGGCGAAGCCTTTGAGTCACCTTACACACTCGTTGCAAACGGCGAAGAGCTCGTTGTTAAGTTTGCAGAGCTTGATGATGCATCTGCCTACGAAGTTACCGTATCGGGAGTAACTACTCTTCTTGGAAGAACCCCCTCGGCAAACACTCTTGCTTTTTCAACTGCAACTGGCACAATTTCTGTTGCAAAACCTACGCTTTCAGAAAATGTTATCAGGACAACAGTAAACAGTAACTATTCTCACGGCAAAGATGGTGTTCTGGTTGTAGCTTTCTATAATGGAGGTTGCCTCTCTAATATTACCTACACACCATTGAACACTGCAAAGGGTGAAACAACAACAGAGGTTAACATCAGCTCATATTCAGATTACGATGTGGTTAAAGCGTTTGTTCTCGATTCGTTTTTGGGTCTCTATCCATATGCCGAAAATTTTGAACAATAAATAAAAAGCGAATTTTGTATTCGATAAATTATTGTTTAGCAACGTAGCGATTAGCGATTAGAGAATAGAGAATAGGAACACTACAATTTAATTTGTGCGTTGTAGGGGTCGATGCCCACATCGACCCGTTTAATGATACAATGCGGGCGGATGTGGGCATCCGCCCCTACAAACCAACAACCTAAACAATGCAATAAACAATAATTTATAAATGTGATTTTCTGCAGAAATTGGTTAAATCTGCACTTTTCTATAGCTCCAAAATTTCATTCAAAGGGGATATTAATATGAAAAAGCTAATACTAACACTTCTAATTGCTTTTTGCATTCTGTGTCCTGCAAGCGTATTTGCCGATATGGCGGTGGATACGGCAGTAATTTCGGGTTCTACTTTAACGGTGACGGGCACAATCCCCGATGATGCATCGCAATGGGTTACACTTGAAATTTTAAAAGATAATGTTGTCTGGACAAGCAGCGAAAAAACCGACACCCTCACCAAAAGCCTTGACGAATTCAGGCTTGAATCCGACGACATTGGCGATTATCTTGAGTATTTCACTCAAATTGGCAAAGGCCCCTACACACTCACCGTGAAAGGTGTCACTTTGTCAAATGATCCCGAAATCAGAATACGCCTTGGCAAAGATAAATATTTCTTCTATAGCCCTCGCGCTGTGGCAAGCATCAATTCTGCCGTGGCAGCAGGCAATGCCGAAGCGGTTAAAAATGCTATTTTGGGCAACACATTTCTGACAGAAGAAATTGCAGACGGTCTGGCTCTTATTTCCGAAGATGAAGAGGAGCAGTTTTGGCAGGACTATGTGGCGATAGGTGATTTTTCGTCACTTTCTGCCATTGCAAACACATTTGAGGAATATGTGATACTCTTTAAAATAACAAATTCATCTGCTTCAAACTTTGCCGAGAATCTTGCTCTTGCAAAAGACTATGGCATTGATTCCACCAATTCCTACGATTTGTTTATGGGACAGGGCGATTTTGACAACGGCGAGCTTGGTGAAGAGCAAAAGTCGGCTCTTGTTGAGATGCTTCTCACCAAAAAATCTTCCTATGCCACCCTCAAAAACTTTGTAGAAGCTTTTGAAGAAAATACCGTTTTGTTTGCTGTGCACAACAGCAACTCAAAACACCTCATCAGCAGCGTCTTATCAAAATCAGATGTTATTTCCAAAAATAATATTAAGGCATTCACTTCTCTTGGCACCACTGCAAAATTAGAGGTGTGCACCCTGATTAACAAAACTCTTTATCAAAGCATTTCTGCTTTGGAAGCGGCTGTTGACTCGGCGAGCAAATCTGTCGCAAGCTCTCAGCAGTCCTCAAAGCCTCAGGGTGGAAGCGGCGGCAAAATTATCGGTTCTGCATCGAGCGTGCCAATCACTCCATCAATCGAAACGATTCCTTCCGCCTTTAAAGACCTTGATTCTCATCTTTGGGCAAAGGATGCAATTGAATATTTAAAAAGCAAAAAAATTGTGCAAGGCAAAAGCGAAGAGTATTTCGCTCCCTCTGACAATGTTACCAGAGCAGAATTTACAAAAATAATTGTTCTTGCACTTTCAAAATATAACGCAGCCGCAAAGGCTGACTTTGATGATGTGAGTACAAACGACTGGGAATATTTGTATGTTGCCAGTGCAAAGGAAGCAAATCTTATTAATGGAATAAGCGACAAAACCTTTGGCAGCTCACTCTTTCTTACCCGTGAAGATATGGCGGTTATAATTGCCAGAGCTCTTTCATACGACAACAAAGCCGTTATGTCAACGCAATATTTCGATGATGCCGAGATCAGTGCCTATGCAAAAGCTGCTGTAAATTATGTTAAAACAAGGGGCATAATGACAGGCATGGGCGACGGAAACTTCTCTCCCAAAACAAATGTCACAAGAGCAGAGGCTTGTAAGGCAATTTATGAACTTATAAAGAAAGGATGATGCACAGATGAAAAAATTACTCGCTTTAACGCTCAATTTCATATTTTGCATATCCTGTCTTGTAATTCCATCTGGTGTGAATGCTTACTACGATTCCACCACCGACCTCGAAATTGCCGTTGGCCTGGGAGTGCTTGATGCAGATGCCATGGGACGCGGTGATGATATTATCACGCGAGGTGAATTTGTTTATGGACTCATCAATCTCATAGGCTCCGAAATGGCCGTTGACTATTCTTCTTTTTCTGATGTCACATCTCAGACTCAATATGCCCAAAGCATATATGGAGCCCACGCCTATGGTTTTATCAGCGGCTATGGCGACGGCACCTTCAGACCTCTTGAATCACTTGATGTGACAACCGGTGCGAGACTTTTGTGCTACGCTCTTGGCTATCAGGACTTTTTGCAACAGGGTTTTTCTCTCACAAAGGCGTGCACCGATTCCGGGATATGTTCTGCAGGTGATTCTGTGTCCACATCTGCACTCACTGTAAAAAAAGCGGCAGAACTTTTTGTCAACACTGCCAATGCTCTTACAGTTGTGCCCGATTCTATACAGTCCGGAACCATAACTTACAAATTCTCCAACAAAAGTCTTCTTGATGCCAACAGAGGGATCATTCATATCGAGGGCGTTGTTTGTGCAAATGAATTTACCTATATTGACCAGCATAACAATCTTGACAATGGCTATGTTATGATAGGATCAACCCTCATGAGAGTTGGCACAACCGATGCTAAAAACCTGCTTGGTCATAATGTTGTTGCTTACTACAAGAAAGGATCAACTGAAAAAAATAATGAACTTTTGTATGTTAAGTCCTATGATAACAACATAATTCGGGTTTCGGCAGAAAATATTGCCTCCTACGAAAAAACCACCAAGGAGTTTACTTACTATAATTCAGAAGACAAAACAAAAACTGTGTCGCTTTCTCTTTTCGACACAAACATAATCTATAATAACCGTCTTCTCCTGTCTCCATCCGAATCCGATTTCAACATCGGCAGCGGTTCGGTTTCGCTCATTGATAACAACGGCGATAAATCCTATGATGTTGTTGTTGTTGAGTCGTATGAAACTTATGTAATCGACACTGTCGACATTGCTGGCAAGAAGGTCTTTTCCAAGTGGGGCAAGGGTGTTTTGGATTTCAACGACGACTCTAAAGTTACTTTCGAGTCGGAAGACGGTCAGGAAATGCACCTTGTTGAGCTTCATCAGTGGGATGTTCTCGATGTATATGCTTCAAAAGACGGCGAATACAAAAGAGTCATTTATCCCTACGGCTGGGTGGAGGGCACTATCGGTGAGGTTTCCACCGATGGTATTCCTTTTGCTGTTATCGGCTCCGATAAATACCTATTAACAGACGATTTTGTGACTCATCAGTTAAATGACACAATAGGCATGGAAGCGGTATTTTCTTTGGATTCACATGGAAGAATTGCTTCGGCAAATGCCAATTCCAAAAAAGGCCTGAACTATGGCTACATAATAAAAGCTTCAACCCCCTCGGGCCTTGATTCCCAAATCAGCATTAAATACCTCACCTCCGACAGCGAGGTACTCATAAAAGAGCTTGCCGCCAAGGTTAAGCTCAACGGAAAAACTCTTGCAGTGAACTCCAATATCGACAAGTTTGCTTCTTTGCAAGAAACCGTTGTGCTCTACAGATTGAATTCCGACGGCAAAATATCCTATATCGATACTCCCTACAAGCTCAATGACGATGGCACAACTGCAAATCTTGAATCAGAGGAGTCGGTTAATTCTCTTTGCGAATATGCCACTGCGACCGATCTTCAATACCGAAGTGCAACCGGCGTCTTTGGCGGTAAGATAGCAGTTGACCAAAACACTTTGGTTTTCAGAGTATCCAGCGATCCCGACCGTGCATCCGACGATGAGTATGATGTTATAAAAATCAGCCAGTTCGTTTCCAACGATGACAAGCGTACCTTCAAAGCCTACAGAAGCTCCGAAAAAGTGCTTTGTGCAGAGGCTATTGTAAAAAAAGAGAACTACAATTCTCGTCCTAATGTGAGTGAAGACACTGTAGTTTCTGTGGTAGAGAGTATTTCAAAAATAATGAATGAAGACGGAAATCAGGTATATAAGCTCAAAGCTTTCACAAATGGTAAGCTTGCCACATATATAACTGAGGATTTATCCATTGTTGACAGCATCAAAAACAACGGCTCCCATTATACAATTCAAGCAGGTGACATAGTGAGAATTGTAAATAATGTCAAGGGTGTCACAAGAAATATTGTTCCTGTATATGTTCATTCCGCCGATGGTTCAATGCAGATGGCAGACGGCGGTGCAAACCCAAGCTCCAGTAGTTTCATTCAGCGTTACCGTGTGCAGGCTGCATATGTATATCAGACAAGCAATAATCATTTCTGTACCACCACAACCCCTCTTGAAATAGGAAAAACCTATCTTCCGTCAGAGCTTTCGTATTATGAACTCCGAACCTTTACAGGCTACAGCATAGTTGTTTGCGATAGTGAAAAAGAAGAGGTTACAGCCGGCACAGCTTCGAACATAATAGGATTTTTGAATTCCGGCAGCAATGAATGTTCGAAAGTGTTTATTTACGACAGATACGGCGATTCAATGGCCTTGGTAATATACAAATAATAACAGGAGACAATAACCTATGTTTGAAAATGTGAAAATAAATAATCCCGAGCGTTTCGAAAACGATTTCACCGTTGAGGAAGCAAAAAAAGCTCTGGATGCATCTATTGAAATTTTAAAGAAAACTCTCCCTCGCTTTACCGATTCTTTTGCTATGCCCGTTGGCGGCTTTTACAGAGAGGCAAAGAACGGCTGGAGCAAAAACAGATATAAGCAAAGTCCTCTTCCTGACTGGACAAGCGGAATGTGGACAGGACTTTACTGGATGGTATATGAAATAACGAAAGACGAAGCCTTCAGACAGGCGTGCGAAAATCACATTAAAATAATGCAAAAGGTTGCCGACGAAAAAATAGCCCTCAACGACCACGACATCGGCTTTAAATTCACTCCAACCTGCGTAGCAGCCTACAAGCTCACCGGCAACGAAGAAGCAAAGAAAACTGCACTCAAGGCTGCCGAAATTCTGCTTGAGCACTATTGCCCCATAAACAAGTTCATTATCAGAGAAGGCCTCAGAACCGACGAAGGTAACTACGACGGCTACAGAACTCTTGTTGATTCTATGATGAACATACCTCTCTTTTTCTGGGCATATGAGGAAACAGGCAACAAGGCATACTACGATGCCGCCGTTGGTCACTACAATACCACTGCCAAATATCTCGTGAGAGATGACGGCTCATCCTATCATCACTATCAGTTCGACCCCGAAACTCTTGCTCCCGTTGGAGGAGTAACTTGGCAGGGCAATCGTGACGAATCCTGCTGGACAAGAGGTCATTCGTGGCTTGTGTATGGTTATCCCGTTGCCTACAGATACACCAAAGACGAAAAAACTGTCGATATTCACAGAGGCGTGACCTATTATTTCCTGAATAATCTCCCCACCGATCTGATTCCATATTGGGATTTCGACTTCAACGATTTTAGTCTGGAGCCCAGAGATTCGTCGGCTGCGGCTGTTGTTTGTGCAGGACTTTTGGAAATGAGCTCGCTTCTTCCCGATGATTCACCCGATAAGAAGTTTTTCAAAAATGCCGCAGGTGCAATTCTTAAAGCACTCATAAAGCACTGCCTCAACAAAGGCGACGAGGGCGACGGAATTCTTCTTCATTCCACAGGTTCAAAACCCCACAATCTTCTTGTGGACACCGTCGAAACCTATGCCGATTATTTCTTTGTTGAAGCTCTCGTGCGCTACATTAACCCCGACTGGAAAGCATATTGGTAATAATCGGTGTAATATATCAAAGCGTTTTTTCATAAAACCTGTTAAATATGACTACAGTTTTATGATTATCTTTGGGTTGACCAAAATGTTAAAGATTTTAAAAAGAGTATAGGAGGCAATTAATCTATTATGGAGCAACAACGAAAACGACTGAATAATTTTTCTTATGCTAATCGTGTTATCAAAAATTACTTTAAAAGACATAGAATTGGAGAATATATCCCCGGTCAGGTAACCTATAATCTTGGTGAATATCCTCAAAAATTTTCTGTTAGACCAACGGAGTATGACTATGAGCTCATAAAGAGCCTTTCCGAAAAAGGCGTGGGTCTAATTCAGCTTCATGAGGATTGGAACGATTCAATAGGACGAAACGGTGCAGATAAATGGTCATGCCCTGACAAGGAGGGTATGAAAGAATTTATCAAGCTGTGCCATAGCTTCAACATTAAGGTTATTCCATACATATCGACTGGATATGTGGATGTTCGTCAGCCATATTTTCGTGAGGATTTTCTGACAAGAAAAAGAAAAAAAGGCACCTTTAATGCAACATATTTCAGATATGTAGGTGCCGATGCTAACTCACCAAGTTGGCTTGCATTTTTCATGGATAAGTTCAAGCGTATTTTTGATGAATACGAGTTCGATGGTATGTATAATGATATGGGCTATGGATATGAGGGAATGAAGTGGAACGAAACCCCTATATATGATCCTTATCTTGAAGATTTGCTTGTCAGAGTGTATAATTATGTTAAAAGCTTCAACGGCATCGTAAAAATACACAATGGTTTTTGTTGGTCTCCAAACACAGAAGATAAGGTGTATGATTATTTGTGGGTTGGTGAAACTTTATCCGAACCAGAGGCACTGGAAAAATCACGCAATTTTGAACCATATGTTATAGCGTGTCCGGATTTTCGTTTTGTGAAAAATGGACAGGATAATAAATTTTTTGCAAGCACTATCCCTTATCTGCAGTTTTTACTGCGTGTTGACGGCAGACCTGTAACAGGAGAAAGAGCCTGCGTCGATGGCGTTGAATATGTGGAGCATCCGTTATGCCGTGATCAGCAACACTGTCTTGCGGTTAAAAAGTATATGCAAAATCATCCCGACGGGCCATATGTGTATAGCTTGTGGTCCGACATCCCTGATGATGTTGCTTCAAGGGAGAGGTGGTTTGACTACTTGAAGCTCTACAAACCAATGGTCGAAAAAAACACCGTAGCCTACCTTGGAATCACTGAAAGTGACATTACTACCCAGAAGCTTCCTGCAGGCATTAATATGAGCTTGTTTGTTGGAGATGAATTGTATATTTGCATTTCAAACACCGGAGCCGGCAGTGAAGTAGTAGAGTTTAATGAACAATGGACCAACCGTGAAACTGGAGAAGTCTTAACTTCGCTAACTCTGAAACCATATGATTTGTTGTTTTTAAAAAAATAATATGCCGGGGATCATAAAATGTTATGGTCCCCGTTGCTGTATAATCCGTCGGATAAACTATCGAACAGTTCCAAAAATTTTTCTACAAAAATAAAAAAACACTTGATTTTTTCCAATATCTGTGATATTATATGTAATGTAAATATTGTAACTGATGATTAGAGTGGGTTTTGAAACCCACTCTTTTGTATTAGTTAGACCGTGAAAGGAATGATCAGATGGCTTCAAAAAAGGTTAGTGAAACAGTTTTTGAAATTGCAAACCCCATAGCACTTTCTCACGGCTGTTTTGTAGACGATGTAGAGTTCAAAAAGGAAGGAGCCGATTTTGTTCTTCGCGTAATAATTGATGTTGAAGACGACTCAAACGGCGGTGTGTCAATTGATCAGTGCGAGCTTGTGAGCCGTGCACTCAGTGACATTTTAGACGAGCAGGACCCAATCGACAAAGCATATATGCTTGAAGTGTCTTCGCCCGGCATTGACCGCGAACTCAAAAAAGAAAAAGATTTTATCCGCTTCATGGGCCGCGAGGTAGACGTTAAGCTCTATAAGGCAATTGAGGGCTCAAAGATTCTTTCGGGCAAGCTTATCTCACGCACATCGGAAGAAATTATAATCGAAGCCGACGGCAAAGAAATAAAAATACCTGCATCTGATGCAGCATCGGTCAGACTTGCAGTAATATGGTAATATTCAAAAATATAACATACAGAAGGGAATGGTAAGAAAAAATGAACACAGAATTTTTAACAGCATTAAACGAAATTGAAAAAGAAAAAAACATCAGCAAAGACATACTTCTTGATGCAATCGATGCAGCACTTGTTTCCGCATACAAAAGAAACTACAACACCAACCAGAACAACGTGGTTGTCAACATCGACCGCGACACAGGCTCGGTTAAAGTGTTTATCTGCAAAGAAGTTGTTGAAACAGTGGAAGACACCCTTTGCCAGATTTCGCTCGATGATGCAAAAGCAATCAGCGGCACCTACGAAATCGGTGATGTTGTCAACATTGAAGACACTCCTGCCGCTTTTGGCCGCATTGCCGCACAAACTGCAAAACAGGTTGTGCTCCAGCGTATCAAAGAGGCTGAAAGAAATCTTATTTATGACGAATTTTCCGAAAAAGAACACAAGGTTGTTATCGGCACAATTCAAAGAATCGAAAAAAGAAACATCTATCTCGACATCGGCAAAACCGAAGCATATCTTGCTCCCGGTGAGCAGGTTCCCGGCGAGAACTACGATTTTCACCGTCGCCTTAAGGTGTATGTAACAGAAGTTAAAAAGACAACCAAAGGCCCCGTTGTTAACGTATCACGCACACGCCCTGCTCTTGTTGCAAAGCTTTTTGCAGAAGAAATCCCCGAAATTGCCGACGGTATTGTTGAGGTTAAGAGCGTTTCGAGAGAAGCCGGCTCCAGAACCAAAATTGCCGTTTGGTCAAACGACAAAAACGTTGATGCAATCGGTGCTTGTATCGGTGCAAAGGGCACTCGTGTTCAAAACATTGTTGATGAGCTTGGCGGCGAAAAAATTGATATCGTACGCTATAGCGAAGATCCGGGCGAATTTATCCGTGCAAGTCTGAATCCGGCAGAGGTTGTGAGCCTTGAGGTTAACCCCGAAGAAAAAGAAGCTCACGTTGTTGTGCCTCACACTCAGCTTTCTCTTGCAATCGGTAAGGAAGGCCAGAATGCACGTCTTGCAGCACGTCTCACCGGCTACAAAATCGACATCAAGAGCGATGCCGAATAATAACGGTGAAAGACTATGGCGCGTAATGCAAAAAACACACGTATGTGTGCAGGTTGCCGAGGCAGATTTGACAAATCGGCTCTTGTGCGCATAGGAAAGTGCAGTGACGGAATTTCTGTTTCGGCTCCAAATGAACATTCAGAGGGCAGAGGAGTGTATATTTGCTGCTCGCTCAAATGTCTGGAATTGGCAATGAAGAAAAAAAGCTTTTCACGAAGCTTTAAGTGTGAAATCCCCAATGCACTGCAATTTGAATTGGAAAACTATGTAAAATCCTTGAATCAGGAGTGATTGTATGCTACAAAAAGCCATGGGACTGCTTGGCCTTGCAAAAAAAGCAGGCAGGGTGGTCAGCGGCGAAACTGCCTGTAAGGAAGCAGTCAGGTTTGGCTCTTCCTGTCTCATACTTGTTGCGTCAGATGCAAGCAGTAACACTTTCAAAAATATAACCGACAGTTGCAAATTTTATGAGGTTCCATATGCTGTGGCAGGAACCAAAGAATCTTTGGGAAATGCAATAGGCAATGCCTACAATGCCGTTGTGTCGGTTAATGATGAGGGTTTTGCAAATGGAATATTAAAGTATATTCAGGCAAATATATAAGGAAGGTGAGTGATTATATGGCTAAGCCAAAAAACAATAATCCGAGAGTTCACGAAATTTCAAAATTCATAAATGTTTCAAGCAAGGATCTTATTGCACTTCTCGAAAGCTATGGCGTTGAGTGCAAAAATCATATGACAACTCTCGAATACAAACATATCGACATTATTCTTACAACCTATCTCAACAAATACGACCGTGGAGACACCATAGAAGAATACTATAACACCCTCAAAGCCGAAAAGGCAGAGGAAGCAGCCAAAAAAGCTAAAAAAGAGGGAAGAGAGCCGGAGGTTGTTGCAGAACCGGCAAAAGAAGAAGAAATTGACCTTGCAAGCTTAGAAATCAAAAAAGAAACAAATCAGACCGTTGTCGACACACGTCAGAGCAATGTTGACCTCGAAAAGCTCGACACAGGCAAGATTGAACAGCTTGTGGACATCGATAAGGTAGAGGGCAAATCACAGAAAAAACAAAAAATCAAAAAGAACAATTCTCAGGTTAAAAAACCCGAAAAAGAATTTGTTAATAACAACAAAAAGAAAAAAGAAGAACCCAAAGATGAGGGCCCCAAGGTTGTTTTGGTACCCGACGAAATTTCTGTTGGCGATCTTTCGGAAAGAATGGGTCTTCCTGCAACTGCAGTTGTTAAAAAGCTCTTTGAGCTTGGAATTATGGCAAGCATAAGCCAGAATGTAGACTTCGACACTGCAGTGCTCATTGGTGAAGACCTTGGCTTCAAAATTGAAAAAGAAATCATCATCACCGACGAAGACCGTCTGTTTAATGATGTTGAAGATGCCGAAGAAGACCTTGAACCCCGTTCACCGGTTGTTGTTGTTATGGGTCACGTTGACCACGGTAAAACCTCGCTGCTCGATGCTATCCGTAACACCAACGTTATTGCAAAAGAAGCCGGCGGTATCACACAGCATATTGGTGCCTATCGTGTAAGAGTGGGCGACAAAAAAGTCACATTCCTCGACACCCCCGGTCACGAAGCCTTCACCGCAATGCGTATGCGTGGTGCTCAGGTTACCGACGTTGCGATTCTCGTTGTTGCGGCAGACGACGGCATTATGCCCCAGACAGTTGAAGCTATTAACCATGCAAAAGCTGCAGGCGTAACCATTATTGTTGCAATCAACAAAATTGATAAAGAAGCTGCAAACCCCGACCGCATCAAGCAGGAACTCACAGAATATGAGCTTGTTCCCGAAGAGTGGGGCGGTAGCACAATCTGTGTTCCGATTTCGGCAAAATTCAATAAAAATATAGATGAACTTCTCGAAATGGTAACTCTTGTTGCCGATATGAAAGAGCTTAAAGCTAATCCTAACCGAAAAGCAAAGGGCACAGTTATCGAAGCTCGTCTCGATAAGGGCAGAGGCCCTGTAGCCACAGTTCTTGTTCAGAACGGTACTCTCAGATCGGGCGATATTATCGTTGCCGGCACAGCAGTGGGCAGAGTAAGAGCAATGGTCGACGACCGTGGCAACACTGTTAAAAAAGCCGGACCATCAGTTCCGGTCGAAATCATCGGTCTCAGTGAGGTTCCCGAAGGCGGCGACATCTTCTATGCAGTAGACGATGAAAGAAAAGCAAGAGACGTTGTTGAAAAGAGAAAACAAAAAGCCAAAGAAGAAGCAATCAATGCAAGAACAGCAGTTTCTCTTGATGATCTCTTCAATCAGATTCAGCAGGGCGAGGTTAAAGACCTCAACATCATTGTCAAAGCCGACGTTCAGGGCTCTGTTGAGGCGGTTAAGCAGTCACTCTCCAAGCTTTCCAATGAAGAAGTGAGAGTAAACTGTATCCATGGTGGTGTTGGCGGTGTAACCGAGTCTGATGTTATGCTTGCCGCAGCATCAAATGCCATCATCGTTGGCTTCAACGTTCGTCCTGCAGGCGGCGCGTTGGAATCTGCCAAAGCAAATGATGTTGACGTCAGATTCTATCGTGTAATTTATCACGCAATTGAAGAGATAGAAGCCGCTATGAAAGGTATGCTTGCTCCCAAATTCCGCGAAGCTCTTCTTGGTCATGCCGAAGTCAGAAGCGTGTTTAAGGTTAGCGGTGTTGGTGCAATTGCCGGCGGTTACGTTCAGGACGGTAAAATTTCACGTAATTCACAGGTCAGAATTGTTCGTGACAATATCATCATTCACGAAGGCGTTCTTTCAAGCCTCCGCCGTTTCAAAGATGATGTTAAAGAAGTAGCATCCGGCTATGAATGTGGTATTGGCATCGAAAATTATAACGACATCAAAGAAGGCGACGTTATTGAATCCTTCATAATGGAAGAAATCAAGGAATAAGGTGATACCTGTGGCTAACAACAGAATGGAAAGAATAAAGGAAGAATTTAAGCGAGAGCTTGCTTCCATCTTCAGAGAAATAAAAGATCCGCGCCTTTCTCCAATGGTAAGTGTTGTGGCAGTTGAAATAACCAAAGACCTCAAATATGCCAAGGTGTATGTGAGTGTTATGGGTTCTGCTCAAGAAAAAGACAGCTCAATGCAGGCACTAAAGAGTGCAACTGGCTTTATAAAAAGGGAAATCGGCTCAAGGCTTAACCTCAGAGCTGTTCCCCAGCCAACTTTTGTGCTCGACACTTCCATAGACTACGGTGCTCATATCAATGACCTCATAAATAGCCTTAACAACAATTAAGCGGTGATAATTATGCATACTACCAAACAGGTTGCTCAGTTTTTAAAAGATAATAATAATTATGTCATCATTCCCCACAGAAGTCCCGACGGTGATTGCCTTGGCTCAACGTCGGCACTTCTGCTGGCACTTCGTGCCCTTGGCAAAAATGCAAAAATTGTTTTGCCGTCTCCGGTCACGCAGCGTCTTTCTTTCATATGGGATTCGTCATATGAAGAGGGAGATTTTGAACCCGAAGTGGCAATAGCGGTCGATGTTGCAGCACCCTATATGATGCTCGAGCTTTATGACGAGGTGTTTTCAAAGGCAAAGTCAACTGTCTGCATCGACCATCACGGCACAAACGAAGGCTTTGCCCAAATCAACTGCGTAGATTCGCAAGCCGCCGCTGCAGGGGAGATAATGTGTGCAGTGATCGAAGATTTGGGTGTTGAACTCACAAAAGCCATTGCCGAAAGGCTCTTTGTTGCCATTGCCGACGATACAGGCGGCTTTCAATATTCCAACACTACCACTCGAACCCACCGTGCGGCATCTCAGCTTTATGGTGCCGGCATCAATTCGGCCGATATTATGCGTGCCCTTTTTGCCACACGCACAAAAGCCGAAATGAATCTTTTGAAATTTGTTACGGCACGTATGGAATATCATTTTGGCGGCAAAGTGTGCACCACATGGGTAGACGGGGAAGCTCTCGAGCAGAGTGGAGCCGAAATGTCTAATGCTGATGCATGGATAGGCCTCACCCGTTCTGTAGACGGTGTTGAGGTTGGTCTTATGTTTAAGGTTTTGGCCGAAAACGAAACCCGTGTGAGCCTCAGGTCCAACAACTATGTTGACGTTGCATCCGTTGCTCAAAAGTTTGGCGGCGGAGGTCACGTGAGAGCTGCCGGAGTCACCTTTTTAACCAATCTGGAAACTGCAAAAGAAAGTCTTTTGTCAGAACTCGAAAAGCTGGTGTAATAATGGAAAATCCAAACGGCATTGTTATTGTAGATAAAGAAAAAGGCTTCACGTCTCACGATGTTGTAAATGTGATACGCAAAATATATTCAACCCGAAAAGTGGGGCACACAGGCACCTTGGATCCCGACGCAACAGGAGTGTTGCCAATTTGTATCGGCAAGGCAACCAAAGTGTGTGATATGCTCACCTTTTCCGATAAGGAATATGAGGCGAGAGTGAAGCTTGGCGTCGTAACCGATACTCAAGATATTTCGGGCACGGTGCTTGAAGAAAATGAAGTTCACATTTCAGAGAGTCAGCTCCTTGAAGCAGTAAAAAAACATACCGGCAGCATAGAGCAAATACCGCCTATGTATTCTGCCATAAAAATAGACGGCAAAAAGCTTTGTGACCTTGCACGCAAGGGTGTTGAGGTTGAACGTAAACCCCGACCTGTCACAATATATTCGGCGAATGTGTCTGATTTTGACGGCATAAGCTTTAATCTTAAGGTCAGCTGTTCCAAAGGCACCTACATACGCACCCTCTGTCACGACATAGGCAGAATGCTTGGTTGCGGAGCAGTTATGACCGAGCTCCGACGCACCAAAGCTTCGATTTTTGCCCTTGATAAGGCATACACTTTGGATGAACTAAAATCTGTTGCCGAAACAGGCGACCTTGGAAAAACACTCATGAGCATTGATTCTGTGTTTGAAGAGTATGGCAAGCTCACCATAAATGACTCTGTCAAAAAAAGAGTGTGCAATGGTGCAATTGGCTATGTTGCCGCTGCTCCCGGTACCTACAGAGTGTATGATAACGACGGCAATTTTTTGTGCATTGCTGAGGTAAGAGAGCAAAAAGAAAACGAAAAGAACACCATAAAATCAATAAAAACTTTTTTTGATGGGTGATACAATGATTGCAATACCAAAACATAAAAAAACGGTTGCAGCAATAGGCAAGTTTGACGGGTTTCACCTCGGTCACACAAAGCTTATTCGCACCGCAGTTCAAACAGCGAAAGAGTCCGATTCCCTTTCGCTCATATTTTTTATAGGTGCACCGTCTGAGTCGATAATGACAAGGGATGAATGTGACAGCAGAGCAAAAGAGCTTGGGGTAGACGTTGTTTTTCATCAGCCTCTCAGCGAAGATTTTCGCTCAATGTCGGCAGAAGAGTTTGTCTGCTCTGTTTTGCGCGACAAGCTAAAGTGCAGAACTGTTGTTGTTGGCTATGATTTTCGCTTTGCAAAGGGCAGAAGTGCCGATGCACACGAGCTCGAAAGATTGTGTGCCTTTTGGGGCATAAATTGCATAATCATAGACGAGGTGGCACTAAAGGATTCCGATGGTGTGTCTCACACTGTCAGCAGTTCCTATATCCGCTATCTTGTGCAATCGGGCAGAGTAGATGAGGCAAGCCGCTATCTTGGCAGAGCTTTTTCTGTATCCGGCAGGGTTGTGACCGGAAGGCATATCGGCACAGCGATGGGCATTCCGACTGCAAACCTCAAACCCGAGGAAAATATAGTTCTTCCTCCCGATGGTGTGTATGCAACACACACCATAATAGACGGCAAAAAGTATCTTTCAATAACCAACATCGGCACCAATCCGACTGTTGGTGACAATAACGGAGTTACAATCGAAACAAACATTCTCGATTTTTCGGGTGATGTGTACGACGAGAACATAACTTTGGAATTTGCCGAAAGAATCAGAGGCGAAATGAAGTTTGATTCGCTCGATGCACTCACAAGGCAAATAAAAAATGATATAGAATATGTAAGGAATAAATACAGCAAAACGGAGCAGCGATTTTAACTGCTCCGTTTTGCTATATAAAAATGTGGATATCCTCTTTCAAATTCTTTAAAATGTGGAAAACATTTGGTTTTTCTTTGAATTTATCTTTGTTTCTTTATTTTTTTGCATTATACTATTGACTTTTTGTGAGAAATATTGTATATTTAGTGTAAGTAATTTTGTTTTTGTTTTGAAATCTTTTGTTTTTGATGAATATGACAATGGAGTTGAGTTAATATGCCAAAATATTATAGCAAAGAAATATCAAAATCACCCAGAATTGATATTCTTAAAAAGGCTCTTTTCGCAAATAAGCCACGCATAGAGGCCGATAGAGCTGTTTTACTCACGGAAAGCTATAAAGCTACCGAACATCTTCCTATTATAGAAAGAAGAGCAAGAGCTTTTTCTCATATTCTTCATAATCTTCCAATCATAATTCGTGACAACGAACTGGTTGTTGGAAGTGCAACAGTTATGCCCAGAAGCACCCAGACCTTCCCCGAATTTTCTTTCAGTTGGCTTGAAGATGAATTTGAAACCATAGCCACACGTAGTGCCGATCCTTTCGAAATTTCCGAAGATACAAAGGCAAAGCTTCGCGAAGCTTATAAATACTGGGGCGGCAAAACAACCTCCGAGCTTGCTCATTCCTACATGGCTCCCGAGGCTGTTAAGGCTATCGAACACAACATCTTCACCGTTGGTAACTACTATTTCAACGGCGTTGGCCACGTAACTGCAGACTATGGCAAGGTTCTCAAAATCGGCTTTAAGGGCATTATGCAAGAAGCAGCTAAAGAGCTTGGTTCTCTTTGTGTTACACTGGCAGATTATAATGCAAGAGCTTCTTTCCTCAAATCAGTTATAATTTCTGCTCAGGCGGCAATCGATTTTGCTCATCGCTATGCAAAAAAGGCAGAAGAGCTTGCTGCAGCCTGCACCGATTCTGTTCGCAAATCGGAGCTTTCCGTTGTTGCCGCAAATTGCCGCAACGTTCCCGAAAACGGTGCCAAGAGCTTCCACGAGGCTTGTCAGGCATTCTGGTTTGTGCAGCTTCTTATTCAGATTGAATCCAACGGTCACTCCATCTCTCCCGGACGTTTCGACCAATATATGTATCCTTACTATAAAGCAGACCTCGATTCCGGCAAAATCACTCGCGAATTTGCTCAGGAGCTTGTGGACTGTATCTGGATCAAACTTAATGACCTCAGCAAAGTCAGAGACCTTGCTTCGGCAGAAGGCTTCGCCGGATACTCAATGTTCCAGAATCTTATCTGCGGCGGTCAGAATTCCGATGGCGTTGATGCAACCAACGACCTCTCGTTTATGTGCATCACAGCATCTCTTCACACAATGCTTCCTCAGCCATCACTTTCAATGCGTGTGTGGAACGGCACTCCCCACGACCTTCTTGTCTGGGCAGCCAAGCTCACCCGCACAGGTATTGGTCTTCCTGCTTACTATAACGACGAAGTTATCGTTCCTGCTCTTGTTAGCCGCGGTCTCACAATGGCAGATGCACGTGACTATAATATCATCGGCTGTGTTGAACCTCAAAAATCGGGCAAAACTGATGGTTGGCACGATGCAGCATTCTTCAATATGTGTCGTCCGTTAGAGCTTGTGTTCACCAATGGCTACGAAAACGGCGAGCTCATCACAATCGAAACAGGCGACATTAGCGAGATGAAATCCTATGACGATTTCCTCAAAGCCTACAAAAAACAAATGAAATACTGTATTGCTCTTATGGTTAATGCCGACAATGCAGTTGACCTTGCCCATATGCAGCGTGCACCGCTTCCGTTCCTTTCTTCTATGATAGAAGATTGTATCGGCAGAGGAAAGAGCGTTCAGGAGGGCGGTGCAATCTATAACTTCACCGGTCCTCAGGGCTTTGGTATTGCAAACGTTGCCGACTCTCTCTACACAATCAAGAAGCTTGTGTTCGAGCAGGGCAAATTCACCCTTTCAGAGCTTAAAGCAGCTCTTGGTGCAAACTTTGGCAAAGGCACCAACAAGCCTTCCGAAAGTGCAAGTGCAATAACTGTTGGCATTGTTAAAGCTCTCAGCGCAAAGGGCAACGAGGTTACCGAAGAGCAAATTGCCGAAATTTATAAAGCAGTTAATGGCAGCTCAAATGCTCCCGTCGATTCAAAATATCAGGAAATCCTCAATCAGATTGACGAACTCGACAAGTTCGGCAACGATATTGATGAAGTCGACGCCATTGCAAGAGATGCAGCCTATTCCTACACTCGCCCCGTCGAGAAATACACCAACCCCCGTGGCGGTACATATCAGGCAGGACTCTATCCCGTATCTGCCAACGTGCCTCTCGGCGCTCAGACAGGTGCCACACCCGATGGCCGCTATGCTTTCACACCCGTTGCAGATGGTGTATCTCCCTCTGCCGGCAAAGACGTCAACGGCCCAACAGCTTCGGCAAACTCTGTTTCCAAGCTTGACCACGGTATTGCATCAAACGGCACACTGTTCAATATGAAATTCCACCCCTCAGCTTTGGAGGGTGATTCCGGCATCGAAAGCTTTACCGCTTTAATCAGAGGCTTTTTCGATCGCAAGGGCAGTCACGTTCAGTTCAACGTTGTTAGCCGCGAAACTCTCATCGACGCTCAGAAACACCCCGAAAACTATCAGGGTCTGGTTGTCAGAGTTGCAGGCTACAGTGCAATGTTCACCACACTTTCCAAATCTCTTCAGGACGATATCATCAATCGTACTCAGCAGTGTGGATTTTAATTGAATAAAAAAGGATTTTTAATATGAACAATACCCACGATGATTACTTAAACACCAAGGGTAGAATATTCGATATTCAGCGTTTTTCGGTTCACGACGGCCCCGGCATCAGAACAATCTTTTTTCTGAAAGGTTGTTTTCTCCGTTGCCGTTGGTGCTGTAACCCCGAGTCTCAGTCCGGCGAAATTGAGCAGATGACGGTTACCGGCAAAACCAAAACTGTTGGCCGAGACGTCACGGTTTCGGAGCTTCTGGAGATTGCCGAAAAAGACCGCATCTACTATAATCGCTCCGGTGGGGGAGTTACCCTTTCGGGCGGTGAGTGTCTCTATCAGAGTGCTTTTTCAACAGCTCTCCTTAGGGGCTGCAAAGAAAAAGGCATAAACACTGCCATAGAGTCGACCGGATTTTCCGATTTTTCCAAAATTGAGCCTCTTCTTGAATATCTCGATTTGTACCTTATGGACATAAAGCACACCAACAGTGCAAAACACAAGGAATTTACGGGCGTGCCCAACGAGCTCATAAAGCAGAATGCGGCACTGATTGCAAAAAAAGCCAAGCAGCTCATCATCAGAGTTCCCGTTATTCCAACCTTTAACGACACACCCGAAGAAATTGCCGACATTGCTTCCTTTGCCGCCACATTAGACGGTGTTAAAGAAATTCACCTGCTTCCGTATCATCGCCTTGGCTACGATAAATACATGGGCCTTGGCAGGGAGTATTCCATTGGCGATGTTGAGCTACTTTCAAAAGAAAAAATTGCGTTGCTTGAAGCCGCAGCACAAAAAAGCGGACTCATTGTAAAGATAGGAGGGTAATTAAATGAATGCATCAGACCTTATGGCAGAAATCGGCAAAAGCATTCCTGCCAACACCGATAAGCTTC
>SVJL01000139.1 GCA_015068985.1 Oscillospiraceae bacterium | reverse complement strand
CGAGAGCTCTTGCTCTTGCTGTATTTCTTTCTAAGCCTGTTGCATTGCCGATTGGGCACACGTGGTGACACATCCAGCAAAAACGGCAGGATTCTATATGTTCTTTTGATTTTTGAGAAAATTGCATTATTGTTACCTCCTATTAAAGTCCGAGCTTAAATGGATTCATAATTCCATTGGGGTCAAGCTGTTTTTTAATTCCTTCAAACACTTGCATTGCAGGACCATACTGTTCTTTCATAAGTCTGCCAAGCTTGATGCCTACGCCGTGGTGATCGTTTACAACACCGCCATTTGCAAGTGCAGTTCTTACACCGCAGTTCCAGATTGCCTGATGGAGTCTGAATGCTTCGTGGGGGTCATTCGGAACATCTTTGCCATCAACGATGAATCTGTCGTATATCATACAACCCCATTCATACCAGTGAGAGAAGTGAGCAATAAATTTGGCCTGTGGGAAGTTTGTTTCAATTGCTTTCTTCATTTCCCAATAAATTTTCTCTATTTTATCATAAGGAGCTATTGTGTCCATAGTACCAAAGCACTGAGGAATATCCATCATATGACCGGGATAGAAGAATGTAATTTTTTCTTTCCACCATTTTTCGCCGTATTCAGACCCCAAATCTTCTGCACCGTATTTGCCAAAGGTTTCAAGAAGAATTTTCATTTCAAGGTCTGCCATTTCTTTAACGCCTTCAATGGCAATGTTCATAAATGCGCCTTTTTTCTCAACACCAACAATTTTTTTGATGAGTGATGCCGTTTCGGCTTCGTCATAAAGACGCATAACCGATGGCTTGAACTTTTGAAGAAGCTCTCTGCCTGCATTAAATGCATCTGTCATATTATGGAACAAAAATCCTCTGAACTGACGTGATTCAGGCTGTTCATATATTCTCATCTGAGCTTTTGTCATAACACCAAGCGTGCCCTCCGAACCAATGAAAATCTGGTTGAGGTCAGGGCCCGCCGCGTGCTTTGGAGCGGGAGATGTTTCTATAATATCACCATTTGGCAAAACAACCTCCATTTGGAGAACCATATCGTCAATTTTGCCATATTTGGTTGAAGACACACCAATACCTCTGTGTGCCAGAAAGCCGCCAACAGTTGAGCAAGTGAGAGATGAAGGATAGTGCATTGTTGCATATCCTCTTTCGTTGGCTGCCCATTCAATGTGTTTATAGATTGCACCTGTGCCACATTCTATGTACATTCCCTGTTCATTTACGTCATATATCTTATTCATTCTTTTGGTATCTAAAACAATACCGCCGCAAACAGGAATAGCACCGCCCTGTGTGCCGCCGCCGGCACCCCAGGTTGTTACAGGAATCTTATAGTAGTTGGCAATTTTCAGCACAGCGGATACTTCTTTTGCATCTTTGGGTGTAACAATAAAATCGCCTTCAGGCATTCTTAAGCCTCTGTCTGCCCACATTCTTGAAAGCCAGAAGTAGTCGACACTATGAGATACTTTGTCTACTGTTCTTGTGGAACAATTCTCTCTTCCGACTGCATCCTCTAATTCGGTTGCAATCACATCAAATAAAAAATCTGTCATAATCTTCGCTCCTCGAAAAATATTTTCATAATTTAATCAATATTTATTTTAAATTGTAGCATATAATGAAAATTTTTTCAATAGAAAATTGAAAAGTTTTTTTAATTTGACACACTTTTATAAATGTTATATAATAAATAATGAAAATAACTTTCACGTGAGGTATATTATGGACAGAATTTCACTTCAAATCAGATTGATGTATGATAAAATGGGCAAGGCAGAAAGAAAAGTTGCCGACTGGATAGCTGAAAATCCGGGCAAAATAATTTCGCTTTCAATTGTGGAATTAGCCGAACTGTGTGCGTGCAGCGAAGCTACTATAGTGCGTTTTTCAAAAAGGCTTGGGCTATCGGGATATCAGGAGCTCAAAATTTCGCTTGCATCAGAAAGCGGTACCTCTTCTGTTAACACAAGCATATCTGAATATGATTCCGCCTATCAGATGTTTGAAAAGGTGTGCAATGATATTTATATTTCTCTTGAAAAAACAAAAAAATCATTAAACGAAAAATCTATTGACGAAGCCTCAAAGAAGTTGTGTGCTGCAAACAAAATAGTTATTTTCGGCCTTGGGAACTCATCACCGGTTGCTCTTGATGCCAGTCACAAATTTATGAGAGCCGGACTTAACGCAATAGCATACACCGATAACCATATGCAGGTGATTGCGGCTTCGCACCTGAACGAAAACGATATTGCCATAGGTATTTCTCATTCGGGCTCATCAAAAGACATTGTTGATGCACTGAAGGTTGCAAAGGAGCATGGTGCAACCACAATAACCATTACAAACGAGGGTAAATCTCCTATATTAAAACAAAGCGACATTGTGCTTTCAACCTCATCTGATGAAACTCGGTATAACATTCTTGCTCTCAACTCAAGAATCGCCCAGCTTGCAATAGTTGACACTTTATATTTTTATATTGTGTTTAACCGCTCTGAAGATGCACTAAATTCAATAAAAGAAACGGAACATTCACTGCTTACTAAAAAATACTAAAAATAGTTTGTCATATATAAAGTAAACGAACAGCCTATCACTTTTCGGAGTGATAGGCTGTTCGCTCATATTTTATACCCCTTGAAAACAAGCTTCATAATAGCTTCCAAATCGAGCTCACGTTTTTTAAAAAAACTTGTTTTTCTACTCATTAATCATAAACACAGCCGGAACAGGAGCATTCTTCTGTTCTTCAGACCATTGCCATTGTGGAACAAATTCTTTAGCAGAACCTTTAATAATGTATTTGCCATCAGTGGATTTGAGTTCAAATACTTCATCGGGCAAAAATGTAATAACTGCATCAAAAGAATCTA
>SVJL01000138.1 GCA_015068985.1 Oscillospiraceae bacterium | reverse complement strand
ATAAAATTAAATAAACGAAAGTATAAGGAGGCGAAAAAATGATTGCTTTAAACAGTTATGTCACATCAGACACCCCCGATTATGAATTTTGTAAAGCACCAAAGGCACTTTTCAGGCTGCCCGAATTGAAAAAACTCTCGGCAAGTGCCAGACTTTTGTATATTGCCATATTGGACCGTTTGTCTCTTTCGATAAAAAACGGTTGGAGAGATGAGGAAGGCAAGGTGTATGTTTACTTTTCCCTTGAAGATGTGTGTGATGAGATTTTTTGCTCGGCATCAACGGCAGTGAGACTTTTTCAGGAACTTGACGACAAAAAGGGTGTGGGACTGATAACCCGTAAAAGACTCGGACTTGGAAAAACCTCGGTAATTTATGTGAAAAAACCGGAATTTGAGATACAAAAAAACGTATCACCACATTCGCAAAGCCAAAATGAAAATATCGGAATTTTGGGAATTCAAAAGGGAGAAAAACCAAATAGTGAAAAAAATGAATCGGTAAATTGCAAAGAAGCAAATTCCGAAACGAAAAACAGTGATTATCTGCAGGATGGGGAAAATGAAAACAATTCTCAATGTGAGGATGTTTTTTTTGAACCTTTTTGCACCAATGAAAATCATGGTGACCAAAAATCGGAAGTACATATTTCTAAAGATGATAAATCAGGTCTCATAAAAAAAATAACTCAGGATTTACAAGAATCAGCAGGTAATAATAATAAAATAAATAATAATAAATTAAATAATAATAATTTTAATAATAATAACATCAATCAATCTATCCTTCCTGCAAAGAATATATTAAACCAAAAGGATATTGATTCTTTTCCTGTTTTGAAAAATCCGGTGCCAACTGTTTTGGCATCGGACAAAGAAAACTTATGCAGTGATGTTAAAAATGATGGATGGATTGAAAGGATTGAAAAATATAAAAATATAATAAAAAATAATATTTCCTATGAAACCCTTGTATATTCAATCCGAAGTAGCTGGCTTGACGAAATTGTAGAGCTTATGGCAGATACTGTTTGTTCGGGAGGCTATGTGAAAATCAATAATATTAACTATCCTCCCGAGGCTGTTAAAGAAAGGTTTTTGAGCCTTAAAAGCGACCACATTGAATATGTGAGGGAGTGTCTTGACAAAACCGGAGTGCCTGTGAGAAATATGAGAGCATATATGCTTACGGTGCTGTACAGAGCTCCCGAGACAATAACGAATTGGTATGAAGCCGAGGTGAGAGCGGATACTCATTACTGTCGGCTTAATTGATAAATTGGGGTTTTGCTGTGCTTTCCATTGAACAGAGCACGTATGTGCGAATGTGAAATGACGAAAGCGCACATGTCAAAACTTCCGACGAGGCAAGCACCCTCATACGGTGTGCAGGCGAGTCGCTGAAGTTGACGGCGTCGGGGAGTTTGAAGATGAAATTTGCACCAGTGCGTTGCATTCTCCTCAGGGAGAAGGGGGACCACCGTTAGGTGGTGGTTGAGGTGTAGTTGCTACTCCGAGAGCAGAGCACAAGTGCGAATGCGATTGGTAAGTAGCAGCGTTAAAACAACGTAATAAAGCATAGTAGAGCTAATTTATGGATTATATTTTATAGTTATTTATCTAACGGCTTCGTCGACGAAAACAAGTATTCGGACGAAGCCTACACCTCATCCACCGCTCACGCGGTCCCCCTTCTCCATGAGGCGAAGGCAACGCTTTAGCCTCCTTTACTGTCAGCTCGACAAACCCCAATACATCTTATCTTGCAAACACAATTCAGCCAAAATTCCTATACATCAAAAAATATCAGAGGACAGCTTATTGCCATCCTCTGATACAAGCTTTTATCGCATATGGGGCTATTGTCCCTTTACGAAAACATATTAAAAAGGATCTGAGCAAGCTCTGCTCTGGTTGCATTTCCCTGAGGATCAAATGTGTTGTTACCCTTGCCGCTTACATATCCCACGGCGTTTGCGTATGCTACGGCAGTCTTTGCCCATTCTGAAATAGAATCACTGTCGCCAAAAGAAAGCATGACATCAACATCCCCCGCCTTGCCTTGTGACTTGAGATAGTTATATATGAGAGTTACCATTTCTTCTCTTGTGATTTCCTTGTCGGGTTCAAACCGGTTGTTGCCTGTACCCTTTGAAATCTGAAGCTGTTTTGCCGCAGCAAGATAACCTGTGTACCATGTGTTTCCGGCATCGTCAAAATTATCTCCGCTTCTTTGCTCAATTCCGTATGCACGGCAAAGCATTGTAATAAACTGGGCTCGTGTTACCCTGTCGCCGGGGGCATACATATCGTCTGAAACACCCGATGTAATGCCTTTTTCATATACAAAGGTTACAGCCTTGCAGAACCAGTCGCTTTCATTAACGTCTTTAAAAGGTGTGCCGGGTATAATAACTATACTCAAAAAAGTTCCATATTTGGCTTTATATGTGCTATCAACGTATGTTACATGTTTTTCAGCGTAGCTGCCTGCCCTGCATCGTATAACAATGTTCAGACAATAAGCAAATGCAAGCTCACCAATACTTGTAACCGAGTCGGGAATTGTGACAGAGCCAAGAGACTTACACCCGCAAAATGCATAATCACCAATGGTTGTAACGGAATCGGGGATTGTCACAGAGGCAAGAGATGTACTCTCGCAAAATGCATAATCACCAATAGTTGTAACGGAATCGGGAATTGTCACAGAGGCAAGAGACTTACACCCGCAAAATGCGCCCCTGCCAACAGCTGTAACCGTATCAGGGATTGTCACAAAGGCAAGAGACTTACACCCGCAAAATGCATAATCACCAATGGTTGCAACGGAATCGGGAATGGTAAGTTCTTTAACAATCTTTCCGTTAAGATATAAATCTGCACCGTTACACATTGGGTTAGCCGCTGAATTTCCAAAAGATATATTACACCATTTTGCAAGGTCTGTTATGTGTACGCTTTCCAAAGATGTACATTTCAAAAATGCGCCCCTGCCAACAGTTGTAACCGTATCGGGAATGGTGGCAGCAGTAAGGAAGGTACTCCTGTAAAATGCATAATCACCAATGGTT
>SVJL01000023.1 GCA_015068985.1 Oscillospiraceae bacterium | reverse complement strand
TTTGAATCGTAAAGTGTGTCTGCCATATCTTCGAGCAACACAAGTATTCTATCGTCAATCACATCAACGTTTCTGCATTTTTTTCTGAGAATGTCGTCACCGAGCTCTCTTATATTTCTGATAGCCATAATTACCTCCGATATTAATATGAATTAACAGGATTAACATCTATGCTGATGCTAATTTCACTGCGATTTTTAATATATTTGTTATATATATTGTGCAAAGCACTGTAAAATTCTTTTTTGTAGGGAGTTTTTAACATAAAACGATAACGATATTTTCCATTAAGCCTAAAAAGCGGCGATTCGGAAACATTATAGATTTCACCAACAAAATCATGCGTCATCGTGAGCTCTGACACATCCGAGTAGAATTTATCAGCAAAAGCTTTTGTGTCATTTTTGTTGTTCCCTGAAAACTGTATTTTTATAAATTCTGTGAATGGCGGATACAGTAGCATACGCCTTATTGAAATTTCTTCTTCATAAAATGATTTGTAGTCCTGAGCAGCACTCAGGAGAATTGTTTCGTCGTCGGGATTATAGGTCTGAACAATTGCAAGTCCTTCCTTTTCTGCTCTGCCACACCTGCCAACAACCTGAGTTATAAGATCGAATGTTCGCTCGGCAGCACGGTAGTCGTCAACATTAAGGCTCATATCCGCCGCAACAATACCAACGAGTGTTACATTTGCAAAATCAAGACCTTTTGTTATCATCTGGGTGCCTACCAAAATGTCGGCATCGCCCGACTTAAAATGATTAAGAACATTTTCGTGTGCCATTCTTCCACTTGTTGTGTCGGCGTCCATTCGGATAACTTTTGCTGACGGATAGAGCTTATAGAGCTCATCAACAATTTTTTCGGTTCCTATGCCAAAAAACCTGATATGCCGTCCGCCGCACGAAGGACAGGCTTTGGTTAGTGGCGCTTTGTGGTCACAATAGTGGCAAACCATTTTATTGTCAGATTTATGATATGTTAATGAAACATTACAACGTGGACATTTCATAACATATCCGCATTCTCTGCAAGACACAAAGCCCGAAAATCCACGTCGATTTAAGAAAAGTATTATTTGTTCTTTTTTTGAAAGAGTATTATTTATAGCGTTTTTAAGTTCAGTGCTGAATATGCTCATATTTCCGGCTTCAAGCTCAGATCGCATATCTGCCACAACAACTCTCGGCAATTTTGATAAATTTGCTCTGTCCGGCATTTCTACAAGTTCAAACTTTCCTGTCATTGTCTTATAGTAGTCATCAATTGACGGCGTTGCACTTGCAAGAACCAATGTTCCGTCGTTTTTGCCGATTATGTATCGTGCAATCTCAATAGCATTATAGCGAGGTGACATTTCGGACTTATATGTTGTTTCGTGCTCTTCATCAACAATTATCAAACCAATGTTTGAAAATGGAGCAAACACAGCACTTCTTGCACCAACGGCAATTTTAACATCACCGTTTTTTATTTTATGCCATTCGTTATAGCGTTGTTTTACGGTGAGTTTGGAATGAAGCACTGCCACATTATCGCCGAATCTGCCAAATATCTGTGCAATCATCTGAGGAGTCAAAGAAATTTCAGGCACAAGCAAAATAGCATCCTTACCAATGTTTATTGCTTTTTCTATAAGCGACAAATACACTTCTGTTTTGCCGCTTCCGGTGACACCGTGAATAAGATATGCCGATTTCTTTCCGGAATTTATGCCAACCGAAATTTTTTCAACAGCATTTTTTTGTGCCATGTTGAGCACAGGTGCAGGTTTAACATATGACGGATCATAGCTTATCATTGAATCATTACAAACAACCGTTTTGTATCTCACATAGCCTCTTTCATAAAGTGCATCAACAGTTTGCTTGGAGGTCTCTGCATAAACAAGCAAGTCTGAAAGCTCTATGTCGTAGTTGTCACACAAAACTTCCATAACTCTTGCTCTTGCAGGAGCTTTAGACGAAATTGAATCGATGAGAGAAAAAGCTTGTTCACGCTCTATTGCAAGCTCAACAAAAGTCTTTTTTGTATCGGATACTTTTTCGCTTCCTTTTGAGTCGACACAAACATAGCCTTTTTTCACAAGACGGGAAAGGGATGCTTTGATTGTTGTTTTGCCAAGTTCACTTTTCAGGCTTTCTTCGCTCATTGTGCCATATGAATTGAGACAGCTAACAATTTTGTCGGCAACTGATGAACTTTTACACTCTTTTTTTATTTCTTCAAAAGGAATCGTTTCGTTAAGTTTGTAATATGAAATAAATTTCATATTAAGGCCTGCAGGAATAAGACATCTGATTGCCGACATATAGGAGCAAAAATACCTGTGTTTCATAAACTCAATAAGGTTTGCTCCTTCACTATTGAAATATGAAACAGGACTTATTATGTCGGATACAGATTTAAGATTTTCATAATTGCTGTCGTTGCAGATTTCGAGCACAAAGGCTTCGCTGGTTTTGTTGCCATTGCCAAAAGGAACCTTTACTCTGACGCCAACCTTAACCGACTCCTCAAGAGATTTTGGAACAAGATAATCGTAGAGGCTGTCGGTTGAAAGTGTATTTGAATTAAGAACTACTCTTGCAATCAACTCTACCCCTCCATTTTATCAATATGAATTGCAGAAAGCTTACTCTTCTTCTCCCTCTGCAGACATTGAATAATTCTCTTCAAGAATGTGATTCATAATTGTTTCGTTGTCTGTCATTGGGTTTGTTTTGTCATTTGTCTTAAAGTTGATTTTGTTTTCGTAAATTTCGTGAAGAGCAATTGTCACAGCCTTATCGGAGTTACATTCCGAAAAAGTAACCTTTGTCTGGTTAATTTCGCGTGCTCTTTTTGCAGTTGCAACAACAAGTGTGTATTTGCTGTCGATTTTTTTGGATTTCATAATTTCGTTGATTGATGGATAGATCATTTTTTTAACACCTCTGATATAGTATTTTTATTATTATTTGTTTTTAAACGTTGGGAATTAACAATAGTTCGGAAGTCTTCAACGGCTTCTTCGATTTTATCGTTGATTATTATGTAATCGTATTTTACAGATTGTTCAATTTCACGCACAGCTTCATCAGTTCTCTTTTTTATAACGTCTGCACTTTCTGTGCCGCGAGATGTGAGTCGGGATTTTAATTCGCTGAGAGATGGCGGAAGCACAAAAATCATAACAGCCTCAGGAATTTTAGCTTTTATTTTCATTGCACCAACTGTTTCGATTTCGAGTATCACATCGATACCATCCGATAGCATATCCATAATTTGCTTTTTTGGTGTGCCGTAGTAATTGTCGCAAAACCTGGCCCATTCTAAAAGCTCATCTGAATCTATCATTGCTTTAAACTTGTCTTGACTGACAAAATAATAGTTTATTCCATCAGTTTCTCCCACACGGGGAGATCTTGTTGTAGCAGATACAGAATATCGCAATTTGTTGTCATTATATTTTTTGAAATATTCTCCAAGTATTGTTCCTTTTCCGGTACCTGACGGACCGGAAAAAACAAATAATGTGCCTTTGTCAGTCTTCAACTTTATCCTCCTCCGGTGCTACAATCTCATCTTTGCTGAGCCTTGACGCAACGGTTTCGGTTTGAACAGCAGAGAGAATAATGTGATCACTGTCGCAAACAATGACGGAACGTGTTCGTCTGCCGTAGGTGGCATCAATGAGCATTCCTTTTTCTCTTGCTTCAGTGATTATTCTTTTTACAGGAGCAGATTCGGGACTAATGACTGCAACCATTCTGTTTGCCGATACAATATTACCAAAACCGATGTTAATAAGCTTCATAGCACTTACCTCTCAATTATTCTATGTTCTGAACTTGTTCTCTTAGCTTTTCTATTTCGGATTTAAGCTCAACAACAGATTTGCTGATTATGTAGTCATTACACTTTGAACCCATTGTATTTGCTTCACGATTAAGCTCCTGAGTTATAAAATCGAGCTTTCTGCCAACAGCAATATCACTTTCGAGCAAATGAGAATATTCTTTCAGGTGGCTTTCAAAACGTACAATTTCTTCGGTGATATTAACCTTATCGGCAAAGATACCAATTTCAGTTAAAAGACGGGCTTCGTCGACCTCAATCCCACCAAGAAGTTCTTCTATACGTTCTTTCATCTTTTGTTTATGCTCGTCTACAGTGAGAGGTGAACGATCTTTGATGGTTTCAAGTATTGTTTTTACAGACACAATACACTGGTCAAAAAAGCTTTTCAGACGCTCTCCTTCACGGCTCCTGTTTTCGATAAGATCTGCAATTGCCTGATTTGTTACAATGCGTGCATCAGACGCAATTTCGTCTTTATCGTTTTCTTGTTTTTCAATTTTGAAAACATCAGGAAGTCTTAAAAATGACGAAGCGGCAATATCGTCGGGAACATCAGCTACTTCAACAAGTCTTGAAAGAGCATCTCTGTAACCTTTAACAACACCATCATTGAGTGTTACGGCAATCTCTTCCTCACCAACCGGTTCAATCTGAACAAACACGTCTACCTTACCTCTGGAAAGTCCAGCAGACACACACTCACGAACAACTTCTTCAAGGAATGAATACTGCTTGTACACTTTAGTGTTGATATCGAGATATCTGTTGTTGACAGATTTTATTTCGACGCTGATTTTATACGCTTCAAAGAGCTGTTCGGCTCTGCCGAAGCCTGTCATACTTTTAATCATAACTGCTTATCTCCCAACCAAAAAATTTTTACATTTTATTATATCAAAAAAATCAAAAAAATACAATGTTTTTTTAAAACTTTTTTATCGATTTTATTATTCAAAACGTCTTAATGCTTTACCGGACAAATAGGTAAATTTGTTTCCCTGACAAATATCTCTGAGTTCAAGCTCCGAATCAATATTATCTTTGATTTTCCACCAGCTGACGCCATAATTACAAAACAATGTGTGGTCTTCTTTTGCTCTGCCGATTAATCTTTGAATAACAATTTTTGGCGACAAATATTCCAGAAATGTTACAACTCTTTCAACATAGTCATACATCGTTCCCATCGAAAACTCTCCGGTTTCAAACATATCTGCCATTGGAGTTCCCTTCGGAATATATAAACTATGAAGTTTTACCTGATCAACCTTCAATGCAGACAAAAATTTTGCACATTCCACGCAGTCGTCGATAGTATCCCACGGAAGATTCAGAATTATGTGAGCACAAATATCAAAGCCAAATTTCTTGACCGTGAGAACCGCATCAATAAATTCTGCAAGAGAATGACCACGATTTATTCTGGCAAGGGTTTTGTAATTCACAGTCTGGAGGCCAAGTTCTATGCATATGTCATAGCCCGTTTTTTTAGAAAACTCAGCCAGAAATTCCATATAATCTTCACGAATGCAATCCGGTCTTGTTGATACATATACAGCACAAACCCCGTCATAACAAGCCTCATTTATCATTGCCTTAAACTCGCCAAGCGGCATATAGGTGTTGGTGAAATTCTGAAAGTATATAATAAATTTGTCGGCTCCATACTTTTCTCCAATCACCCTGATGTTTTCTTTGATTTGATCTTTTATGGGCGTTGAAGACGAAATGTTTTCAAATGCAGCACCATCTTCTGAACAAAAAGCACATCCGCCACAGCTCAGGTTACCATCTCTGTTCGGACAAGTTAACGGCAGGTTAACGGGTATTTTATATACCTTTGAGCCATAGCGTAATTTAAGATGTTCTGAATAGGAATTATATCTCATAGATTTGTTCCTTTCGCTTTATTATACAATTCTTCGGTGGTGTAATATATGAACGAATAGTCCGCACAGAGTTTGTTTGCAATCTGAGCAGTTTCATCGTCTGAGCCAAGATCGACAATCAAAATATCGGGTACTTTGCCGCCGTTTGTGCAACTAAGTGATTTCCAGATAACTGTTCTCACGGCAGCCTCCAAACTCTCGGCACTGTTTTTTACCTTTATGACAACCACAACATCTTCATCATTTTTGTTTTTGATGTCGAAGAAAAAATTAACTATATCCCTTATTAACTGCACCAAGCCGTAGATTGCCAAAAACGTTGCAAGTGATCTCATAATTATAGTTGCCATATTAAACACCTCTTCGCACTATAATATGCGAAGAGGCTTATTTAAGGTTACACAATTATAATAATTTTGCTTTTTGGGCAAGGATTTCTGCCTTGTCACAGTTTTCCCATGTAAAATCCTCATCTTCTCTGCCAAAATGGCCGTAGGACGCTGTTTTTTCATATATTGGTCGTCTGAGCTTGAGCGTATCTATGATTGATGCCGGACGCAGGTCAAACACATCAAACACAAGCTTTTCGAGTTTATCTTCAGAAATTGTTCCTGTGCCAAATGTATCAACATACACAGAAACCGGATTGCTAACTCCTATGGCATAAGCAATCTGTACTTCACATTTTTTTGCAAGTCCTGCTTTAACAATATTTTTTGCAACATAACGAGCAGCATATGCAGCACTTCTGTCTACCTTTGTCGGGTCTTTGCCCGAAAAAGCGCCACCACCGTGTCTGGCATATCCGCCATAGGTGTCGACAATAATTTTTCTTCCTGTAAGACCACTATCCCCCTGAGGTCCTCCAATAACAAAACGGCCTGTTGGATTAATATAATATTTAGTGTTTGCATCAAGGAGCTCGGCAGGGATTACGGGAGCTACAACAAACTTAAGCAGGTCTTTTTCGATCTGTTCACGTTCAACCTCCGGTCCGTGCTGAGTTGAAATAACAACAGTGTCAACCCTCACGGGAGTATCTCCGTCATATTCAACAGTCACCTGAGTTTTACCATCAGGTCTGAGATATGTTAAAGTGCCGTTTTTGCGCACTTCGGTAAGCTTCATACTAAGCTTGTGAGCAAGAGAAATAGGCATAGGCATAAGTTCAGGCGTTTCATCACAAGCGTAACCAAACATCATTCCCTGATCTCCTGCACCGTTATCTTCTTCAGCAGCATTTTCGGCTTTAGCTTCCATAGACTTGTCGACACCGAGAGCAATGTCGCCCGATTGTTCGTCAATGCTTGTAAGAACAGAGCAGGTGTGACAATCAAAACCAAATTTTGCTCTGTCGTAGCCAATTCTCTCAACTGTTTTTCTTGCAACGTGAGGAATATCAACATAGCAATCGGTTGTTATTTCTCCCATTATCATAATCATTCCGGTTGTAACTGCAGTTTCGCAGGCAACACGTGCTTTAGGATCCTTTGAAATTATGGCATCAAGAACCGCATCGGATATCTGATCACAGATTTTGTCAGGATGTCCTTCTGTTACAGATTCGGATGTAAACAATTTTCTACTCATTTCATTTATCCTCCGTTAAATCAAAAAACTTTAATCAAAAATTCAACAATCTTTGAACCGGCAAGCATTATTACACCGGCGCTTGCAACTCCAGCAGCAATTGTCGGGAGCGCTATTTTCAGTCGCATTTTCATCAACGCAGCAATTGCTGCCCCAGTCCAGGCACCTGTGCCGGGAAGCGGAATTGCAACGAAGAAATACAAACCAAGAACCTTATATTTGTTCATACCATTCATTTTGTTTGTTGTACGATTTCTCAGTTTTCTGGCAAGAGAACCAAAAAGCCTTGTTTTTTCGAGATATTCAATTATTGGTCTGAAAAACAGAATTATAAAAGGAATCGGAATCATATTGCCCACTACTGCCAAGATGTATGACCAATACCATTCAACACCAAGTCCAACGCCGTAAGGTATTGCACCTCTTAGCTCAACTATTGGAACCATTGAAATCAAAAAAACAGCAAGCGGATGATTCACACCCGACAAATAGCTCTCTATTGCTTCTATCATTGCAGCACCCCTTAGTTTTCAAAACTCATCATTTTTTCAACTCTTGTCTGATGGCGTCCACCTTGAAATTTGTTTGTTAAAAACTCACGGACAATTTCTTTTGCAAGTTCAGGTCCAACCACTCTGCCACCAAGTGTGAGAACATTAGCATCGTTGTGTTGACGAGTCATTTTTGCACTAAATGTGTCACCACACTGAGCAGCTCTAATACCCTTGTGCTTATTGGCACACATATTCATTCCAATTCCTGTGCCGCACACAAGAATACCAAGCTCTGATGAACCCTCTGTAACCTCACGGCACACAACATCTGCAATATCGGGATAGTCAACAGAATTTTCATCAAATGTGCCACAGTCGATATATTCATAACCTTCTTCTTCAAGATACTTAACCAAAATTTCTTTTAATTCAAAACCACCATGATCTGAACCAATAGCTATCATTTATAACATACCTCCGTTTTAGTTTATTGCTATACCATGGGCAAGATTATATTCCCGTTCTGCCTGTGGTAATCTTATGTAAATTGGTGACACTTCAAACAAATTATCATAGTCTCCATTTAATGCACGATCATAAGCTATAGCGGCAAGCGTTGATGCTCTTTGCATCAATAAGCTGCCGGGAGCAATATGCCAGTTTGGCTTATCAAAGCTTTTAATTTTGTCGGCATATTTTAAAACCGCATCACCGGCAAAAATAACATCTTTTTCACTCATTTCAATAAGAAGCTCATCAAAATCAACTATCCTGTCGGCAACGAGTTTTTTATCGCCAAAATAAACTGCATTATACACATCATTGCGGCGTGCATCAAAAATAGGACAAATGATTTTGTCGGTTGCAAAGAAAGAGGCGGCAACCGCATCAAGCGACGAAATACCGATGATTGGTTTGTTGAGAGCCTGAGCAAGGGTTTTCATTGCTGCAATTCCTATGCGAAGTCCGGTAAAAGAGCCGGGACCAAGTGCAACTGCAAACACATCAACCTCTTTTATCTGAACCGAGCAATGTCTTAAAAGCTCGTCGAGCATAGGCATAATAATCTGTGAGTGAGCTCTGTCGTTGGAAACGGTATATTCACCCATTATTCTGTTATTGTCAGACAGTGCAACGGTTGCATTAACCGAAGACGTGTCCATTGCTAAAATCTTCATAGCTTTTCGCCTCTGTATTCTATCGATATTTCTCTCACATCGTCGCCTAAATCAAGTCGCTTTGTTATGTTAATTTCATAATATGGGTAGTCAAGATCGTCTTTAACAATGCTCGCCCACTCCATAAGGATTATTCCATTTTGAGCAACATAATCATCCCAGCCAATGTCATACAAATCATCCATCGAAGAAAGTCGGTACACATCAAAATGAAACACCGGAATCCTTCCGCTGCGATATTCGTTAACAATTGTAAACGTTGGGCTTGTTACAGTTTCGGTCACACCAAATCCTGAAGCTACGCCGGTTGTGAATGCAGTTTTTCCTGCACCAAGGTCACCATCAAGAGCAATGAGTGTGCCTTCTTTGAGCTTGGATGCAAACTCGACGCCAAGGTTATGGGTTTCATCGTAGGATTTTGTTATATATTGCATTTTTCCTCCAACAAAATCAAAACAGACCTGTTATTTCGCCATCGTCTGTGATGTCTATGTTGTTGGCTGCAGGCACCTTAGGAAGACCGGGCATAGTCATTATGTCGCCGGTCAGAGCAACAACAAAGCCTGCACCGTTTGATATGTTAACATCTTTAACAGTGATGCCGAAGCCTTTGGGTGCACCCAGAAGAGAAGCATCATCAGAAAGAGAATACTGTGTTTTTGCCATGCACACAGGTACTTTATCGAGTCCGAGTTCTTCAAGCTTTGCAATTTTTTTGTTTGCTTTGGAAGTGTAGCTAACGCTATCGGCACCATAGATTTCTTTGGCAATTGCTAAAATTTTATCCTTTATTGAAAGGTTCACGTCATATATGGGTGCAAAGTTTGATTCAACAGAATCAACAGTATTGCAAATTGTTTGAGCAAGATCAATTCCGCCCTCGCCGCCTTTTGCAAACACATCGGAGAAGCAAGCTTTAACGCCAATTGAATCGCAATAGTCCATAATAAACTGTTTTTCAGCCTGAGTGTCAGTGTCGAAAGCATTTATGGCAACTATAACCGGCACACCGTATTTTTTCATATTTTCAACGTGTTTGCCGAGGTTAGAAATACCTCTCTTTAACGCATCCATATTTTCAGCTTTAAGATCAGCTTTTGCAACTCCGCCGTTATATTTGAGAGCACGAACTGTGGCTACAACAACAACAGCGTTGGGGTTTAGTCCGCCAACACGGCATTTTATATCAAGAAATTTTTCCGCTCCAAGATCTGCACCAAAGCCTGCTTCAGTTATAACATAATCAGCAAGTTTGAGCGCAAGCTTTGTTGCTCTTAAACTATTGCATCCATGTGCAATGTTAGCAAACGGGCCACCATGCATAAGGCAAGGAGTATTTTCGAGAGTTTGAACAAGATTAGGATTGATTGCATCTTTTAAAATAAGAGCCATTGCGCCCGCTGCGTTAAGCATTGATGCAGTAACCGGTTTGCCGCTGTTATCATAGGCAACAATTATTTTACCAAGACGCTCTTTAAGATCGGTAAAATCGGATGCCAAGCATAAAATTGCCATAACCTCCGATGCAACCGTAATCATAAAACCATCTTCACGGGGAACACCGTTAATTTTGCCGCCGAGACCAACAACAATATTTCTGAGTGCACGGTCATTCATATCGAGCACACGTTTAAACACTATTGATGTGGTGTCAATATCAAGTTCGTTTCCTTGTTTTATGTGATTATCTAAAAGAGCCGCAAGAAGATTGTGAGCACTTGTTATGGCGTGCATATCACCAGTAAAATGCAAATTTATGTCTTCCATTGGTACTACTTGTGCGTAACCGCCGCCTGCAGCTCCGCCTTTAACACCCATAACAGGACCGAGAGAGGGCTCTCTCAGAGCAATGAGTGCTTTTTTGCCAAGCTTACCCATGGCCTGCCCAATACCAACTGTGGTTGTTGTTTTGCCTTCACCGGCGGGAGTCGGGTTAATTGCAGTAACAAGAATAAGTTTGCCGTCTTTTTCGGATTCAAGACGTTTTATTGCTTCCTGAGAAATTTTAGCTTTGTATTTACCATAATAATCAATATCATTCTCGGTAAGACCAATCTGAGCTGCAATTTCTCTGATATGTTTCATTTCAGCATTTTGTGCTATCTGAATATCAGTCAGCATTTTTATCATCCTTCCTGTTTTTCGATAAGAGCAACACAGTGAGCTGATATGCCCTCCTGAGCCCCTTCAAATCCTAATTTTTCGGTTGTTGTTGCCTTAACATTAACAAATGATTCGTCTATGCCAAGGCAAAGTGCAATGTTCTTTTTCATTTGTGCCGAATATGGCAGTATTTTTGGCTTTTGTGCAACTACAGTTGCATCAACATTTACAACACAATATCCTTCTTCTTCAACAAGCTTTCTTGCATGTTCTAAAAGAACCATACTGTCGGCACCTTCAAACGCCGGATCGGTGTCGGGAAAATGTTTTCCGATGTCGCCAAGTGCAGCCGCACCGAGTATTGAATCGGCCACAGCGTGAAGCAAAACATCGGCATCGGAATGACCAAGAAGTCCCAAATCATGAGCAATTTCCACTCCGCCAAGAATAAGCTTTCTTCCCGCCACAAGGCGGTGAACATCATAGCCAAAACCAACTCTCATATTAACACCCATCTTTCAGATATTGCTGTGCAAGCAAAATGTCGGAGGGAGTGGTAATTTTAATGTTACTGTAGCTTCCCTCAACAATTTTAACATTAACTCCGGCAAATTCTGCAACAGAGCAATCATCCGTTGCGTTAAAACCGGAATCATAAGCTTTTTTGTGAGCATCCATTATAACACTTGTCCTGAATGCCTGGGGAGTTTGAATGTGCCAAAGATTGGTGCGGTCAACAGTGCTCACAATATTTAATGAATCGTCAGACATTTTAATTGTGTCGGTCACTTTAACACCAAGTGCACAGCCATCACTTTTTTTTAGAGCTGAGCATAATTTTAATATGTCAGATTCTTTAACACAGCATCTCACAGCATCATGGATCATAACATATTCTGCATCAGTAATTTGATTCAGACCACAAACAACAGACTCCTGTCTGGTTTGTCCACCTTCTGTGACACAGAACATTGTCAGACGCTCATATGATTTTGTCATTTCTGAAGTGTGAGCCAGATAATCTTTGTGACACACAACAACTATCTGCGAAAAAATTTTGCTTCTCACAAATGTGTCTATTGTGTATTCTATAATTTCTTTGCCGTTTACGGAAAGAAACTGTTTGGGACAATTTGCCCCCATGCGTTCTCCCCTGCCGCCTGCAACAATTATTGCAGCATATGACTCTTTAGTCATAGGCTCACCTCGCAGAATCAATTAAGAAATTTGTCCGTTTGTTTTATCATATCTTCCTTACAACACACATCATCAAAACGAACAGCTTTTGTTTTAAGTTCTGAAAGCTGAACAGGAATGTCGATGTTGCCTTTTTGGGCAAGAAGTTCCAAAAGTTCAAACTCATCTTTATCATCAAGCGAAACATCAGGAGCAATTGCCGACACAACAGCTTTGTTAAACTTAAAGGGATTTGCCGTAGATGCAACAACTGTTACCGTGTTGTCACCGGTTTTTGCAACATATTTTTCATACACATTGAGCGCAACTGCGGTGTGAGTATCGGGAACATAAGAATATTTATCAAAATATTTGGAAATTGTTTGTGCTGTTTCTTTATCATCACAGCAATCTGCTGCAAAAAGCTCAGACACTTTTGATTTGATTTCGTCGCTAACCGTGTATTTACCGTCTTTTTCGAGTGAAGACATATATTCACGAATCAATGCATCATTCCCTTCGGAAAGATGGTATAAAAGACGCTCAAGATTGCTTGAAATAAGAATATCCATCGACGGAGAATCGGTTGTGAAAAAGCTTCTGTTACGGTCATACACGCCTGTGTTTATAAAATCGGTTAAAATGTTGTTGGTGTTAGAAGCACAAATAAGCTTATTGATGGGAAGCCCCATCATCTTTGCATAAAAAGCTGCAAGAATATTACCGAAGTTACCCGTTGGCACAACAACATTGATTTTGTCGCCTGCATTGATTTTTTTAGAGTTTAAAAGATCGCAGTAAGCTGAGAAATAGTATACAATCTGAGGAGCAAGACGACCCCAGTTGATTGAGTTTGCCGAGGAGAATGTGTAGCCTCTTGAACTGAGTTCTTTTTTGTAATCATTGTTGGTAAAAATTTTCTTAACACCTGTCTGTGCATCATCAAAATTGCCCTTAACGGCACAAATATCAACGTTTGCTCCGCTCTGAGTTGCCATTTGCAGTTTTTGGATTTTGGAAACGCCGTCAACAGGATAGAAAACCTGAATTTTTGTGCCTTCAACATCTTTAAAACCTTCAAGCGCAGCCTTGCCGGTGTCGCCAGATGTGGCAACAAGAATAACAACCTCTTTTTCTTCGCCGTTCTTTTTGATGGCAAGCTTTAAAAGGTAGGGTAAAATCTGAAGTGCCATATCTTTGAATGCACAAGTTGGTCCGTGCCATAGTTCAAGAATGTTTAATGAATCTGAAAGAGACACAACCGGAGCTGTGTTTTCTGAGCCAAACTTAGAGGCAAGATAAGCATTTTCTGCACAATAATCAAGCTCTTCAGCGGTATAGTCGGTAAGAAAAAGTCCAAGAATCTTTGATGCACGTTCTTTATATTTAAGGGAACACAATGCACATATATCGTCGAGTGTTAGTGTTGGCAGACTCTCGGGAACATAAAGCCCACCCTCCGGTGAGATGCCATTGCCGATTGCATAAGCCGACTCAACACAAACGGAATTATTTCTTGTGCTCTGATATTTCATTTGTCAAACCTCCAAAACGCCAAATTATTTTATAACAACTCTGTGGAACACCTTTTTGCCTTTTTTGATAACAGCTTCACCGCCATCAAAATCAGCTGATGTAAGAGCAAAATTCGCATCGGTGATCTTATTGCCGTTGAGGCTGACGCCACCCTGCTGAATAAGTCTTCTGCCTTCGCCTTTTGATGCGATAATGCCTGTCTGTACCATAAGGTCAAGAATTGCAATGTCGGCAGAATCAATCTCGGTTGTTGGCATATTTTCGGAAGAGTTGCCGGAGCCAAACACTGCATCTGCAGCTGCTTTTGCTTTTTCGGCTTCTGCTTCACCATGAACAAGCTTTGTAACTTCATATGCCAGCACTTTTTTGGCTTTATTGATTTCTGCATCTTTATACTGTGCCATAACTTCAATTTCTTCCATAGGAAGGAATGTAAGAAGTTTAAGACATTTTATAACATCGGCATCATCAACATTTACCCAATACTGATAGAAATCATAGGGAGATGTTTTTTCGGGATCGAGCCAAAGAGCACCGCTCTGGGTTTTGCCCATTTTTTTGCCTTCGCTATTGGTTAAGAGAGTAAAGGTCATACCATAAACCTGTTTCTGATCTTTTCGACGGCAAAGGTCAATACCACCCAAAATATTGCTCCACTGGTCGTCACCGCCAAGCTCGATTTTGCAATCATATTCTCTGCTGAGCATAAGGAAGTCGTAGCTCTGCATAAGCATATAGTTAAATTCAAGGAAAGAAAGACCTTTTTCAAGACGCTGTTTGAAACACTCGGCAGTGAGCATTTTATTAACAGAAAAGCACGAACCGATATCCCTCAAAAAGTCAACATAGTTGAGCTTGAGAAGCCAATCAGCATTGTTAACCATAATTGCTTTATCATCTGAAAAATCAATAACACTTGAAAGCTGTTTTTTAAAACATTCACAGTTGTGATCGATAATTTCTGTTGTCATCATCTGACGCATATCTGTACGACCTGAAGGATCGCCAATGTGGCCTGTACCTCCACCAACGAGCGCAATTGGTCTATGACCGTGCATCTGCATATGACGCATAACAACCATCTGCAGGAAATGACCAACGTGAAGACTATCGGCAGTGGGGTCAAATCCGATATAAAAAGTTACCTTTTCTTTTCCGAGAAGCTCACGGATTTCTTCTTCGTGGGTAACCTGAGCAATGAGCCCTCTTTCTTTTAATACATCATATACGTTTCTCATAAGATCCTCCTGAGTATATAAAAAAATATATTTTTTGGCATTTACATCATATTATTATATATCAAAACTTTAGATATTGCAAGCATAACTTGTTCCAATTATAAAAAAGTAATCAAACATATTTTGTAAATCTTATATGAAGAAAGGCTCAAAAACACAAAGAGCCGCCATTCATAGGCAGCTCTTTCAAAAATTTATTTTATACTGATTCTTCTGACCACTTCGTCTCCCACCTGTGAAGTGGTTGCATTACCTCCCATATCGGGAGTGAGAACTTTCTTTTCAACAAGAATTTCTTCAATAATATCTATAAGCTTTTTGCCCCAAGATTCATAGCCAAAGAAATCAAGCATCTGACTTGCAGACCACACGGTTGCAAGCGGGTTTGCCATTCCCTTTCCGGCGATGTCGGGCGCTGAGCCGTGAATTGGTTCAAACATTGACGGGAACTTTCTCTCAGGGTTAAGGTTCGCTCCTGCCGCAAGACCCATTCCTCCGGCAATTGCCGCACCAAGATCGGTTAAGATATCGCCAAACAAATTAGAAGTTACAACAATCTCAAATCTCGACGGATCTTTGACCATAAACATACTTGCCGCATCAACCAAATAGCTATGGGTTTTAACCTCGGGATATTCACGTCCCACCTCTTCAAAAATCTGATCCCAGAAAACCATTGAATAATTAAGCGCATTCCCTTTGCTTATGCTCGTGAGACTTTTGCCCTGAGACTTTGCCAGTTCATAGGCATATCGTATAACACGCTCACAACCCTTTCGGGAAAATACACCGTTTTGCAGCACAACCTCATTGGGGCTGTCTTTATAGAGCCAGCTACCGCTTCCTGCATATTCACCCTCAGTGTTTTCTCTTACAAACACCATATCAACGTCTTCGCATTTAACATCTTTAAGCGGACAAGGGGCACCCTTTAAGAGCTTTACCGGGCGAAGATTTATGTATTGATCAAACTTTTTGCGAATAATAAGCAACAAATCCCAAAGAGATATGTGATCCGGAACGCCAGGCGCACCAACTGCCCCCAAAAATATAGCATCAAATTGCTGAAGCTTTTCGATACCGTCAGAATCCATCATTGCTCCGGTCTTTTTGTAAAAATCACATCCCCATGGGAAATGAGTAAATTCAAAGCTAAAACTGCCATCGATTTTTGCAACGGTATTCAGAACCTTTATTCCCTCTTCTATGACCTCGGGTCCAATTCCATCACCGGCAATAACGGCTATTTTGTGGTTTTTCAATATTATCATCTCCTGATTTTGTATAACAACATATAATTATTATATCACTCATAAGGATATTTGTAAAATATATTTTTTATTGACTATTATAGTTTTTTACTATATAATAAATTCGCTCAATCTTTAAAATACAAGGTGATAAAATTGAATTTGACACAACTAAAATATTTCAAGGCAGTGGGTATATATCAAAGTGTTTCGATGGCTGCAGAATATCTCCATATATCTCAACCATCATTATCATCCGCAATAAAGGATCTTGAAGATGAATTTGGAATACAGCTTTTTAAGCGTACCCATAAAGGGATGATACTGACAAATGAAGGGAACGAGCTTTTGGAACGTGCAACAAAGCTACTGTCTCACGCAGAGGCGGTGGAAAGAGTGATGCAAGATATGGGAAACCGAAAAAAATCATTACACCTCGGAATACCACCCATGATCGGGTCACTTGTTCTTTCAAAGATTTTGGGGGATTTTGCCGTGGCAAATCCAGATATCACACTCGACATTACAGAGGGCGGCCGCAGTGAGCTTTTGAATCTTGCAGACGATGGATTAATTGATATGTTGATTTTGCCCCATTACGATTCGTTTGATTCACGCTTTAATGTTCTGCGTATCGGTCAACTTGAAACAGCTTGCTGTGTGTCAAAAAAATCTCCGCTTTCTAAACTTTCAACAATACAGCCATCTGACCTGATGCACTCCCCTATTGTTCTTTTTAAAAACAGCTTTTTTCAAACTGAACTAATATTAAATTGGTTTTCCAAATCAAACATTTCACCAAACATAGTCATACAAAGCTCACAGCTATCAACCATCGAAAATCTTGTAGCGAGCGGAAACGGAGCCGGATTTATGTTTAAAGAACTAACAAAAGAAAATCAAAAAATTAAAGCCATCTCACTGAATAACCCTCTAAAGCTCGATGTGAGCCTTGTGTGGAAAAAACAATCTGTTGTTTTCAGTTCTATGAAAAGGTTTTATAACTATGTTAAAAATACAAGTCTTTTAGCAAAATAACACGCTGTTTTTTCGTTGAATTTTGCAACACCAACTTTAGTGTTCTTGACAATGTATCCCTGTTGTGCTATACTTTCTACATAATTTTCAGGAGGCGATATTAATGGTTAAACATATTATTTTATGGATACTCAAAGACGAGTATTCTAACGAAGAAAAACAAAAAATCAAAGCAGATGCAAAAACAAATCTCGAAGCACTCAAAGGCAAAATACCCGATCTTATCGACATAAAAGTGTATACAAACGGTCTTGCAAGCTCAAATGCTGATTTTATGCTTGATTCTTCTTTTGAAAGCGAAGAAGCACTGAAAGCTTACGCAGTTCACCCTGACCATGTTTATGTTGCAGACACTTATGTACGCCCCTTTACTGCTTCAAGAAGCTGTCTGGATTTTGAAGTTTAATAAAAGAATTAAAACAGTGTGCAGAATCAATGGACTGCACACTGTTTTTTGATTTAGTCAAGCACATTATCATTCAAACAAATTTATTCACTACTGCATATTTTTCAGAGCATATACAAGCATTTTTATTTCCGACATTGTGTTGAATATTCCGGGGCTTACTCTCACACTGCCGCCATCGCTTGTGCCCAATGCACAGTGAGACAAATATGCACAGTGATATGATGCACGAGTTGCAATTGAGTATGATGAGCTTAAATACTCTGCAATTGATACACTGTCCGATTTGTCACAAGTGAACGATACAACACCCGTGCGGCCATTGGCATCTATTTTGCCATTAACTGTTATACCGTCGATTTGAGACAGCTTGCCAAGCAGATACGCAGAAAGTTTTAGTTCGTGTTCAAAAATATTATTGATTCCAATCCTGTTTACATAACGTATTCCCTCTGCAAGGCCGCATATTCCCATAACATTGAGAGTTCCGCTCTCAAACCTGTCGGGAAGCTCTGAAGGCTGAGAAAGCTCATGAGAATAACTTCCGGTTCCGCCTGTTATAAGTGGTTTTAGCTCACTGTCAGAATTAACACACAAAACCCCTGTGCCCATTGGTCCGTAGAGTGATTTATGCCCGGGAGCTGCCAAAAAGTCTATATTCATTTTTTGCATATCGATGTTTAAAACACCTGCGCTCTGAGATGCATCAAGCAAAAACAAAATATTATTATCACGGCATATATTACCAACTTCTTCAACGGGCATAATTGTTCCGCATACATTTGACACGTGAGTCATAACAATCATTTTGGTGTTTGGTTTTATGAGACTTTTCAGATGTTCAATATCAACTGTCCCGTCAACTGAAGCTTCTGCAAACGAAACGTCAATATCTCTTCGTCTTGCATAAAGCGGCCGCAAAACAGAGTTGTGATCCATAACTGTGCAGATTACGTGATCACCATATTGCAAAATGCCGTTTATCGCCAAATTTAATGCGTGGGTGGCGTTTTGCGTAAATATAACATTCCCGGGGTTATTAAGTCCAAAAAAATCTGACACAAGTTCTCTGCATTCATACACCTTTTCTATTGTACGTATTGCCATTTTATGACCGCTACGCCCCGGATTTGCCCCATAATACTTCATTGCCGAAACAACAGCGTCTGTCACTTCAACAGGCTTTGGCCAGCTTGTTGCGGCGTTGTCAAGATATATCAAACAATCACCTCTTATCTGATTTTAAAATAGTCTTCTTCTCTGAATGCACCCTTGGAAGAAAGCCCGTTGTCGGTTACAATTTTCCAAACGGTGTCTACGTTGGCACTTTCAGTTTTCAGGCAAAAGCTACATCCCTTTACGTTAAGGGATTTTGGTGTTTGAATAAGCACAGATTTAATACCAAACTTTTTTTGCAGCACACTTTTGACTCGGTTTGCTGTTGTAGCAGAGGCGAAGACTACTAACACATAGTTCATTATATTCCCTCCCCTGCTTAATATATTCAAATAAGATGTGAATTGTGTTATCATGAAAAACCCAAAAACGTGAACCCATTATCGGATTCACGTTTTTGTTAGTCTTATTTTATGCAACTGTAAAGGATATTTCTGAGGCGGGGACAATAATATGCCTCTCGTGGATTAACAATATGCTGCGAAAAAACAAGAGCCAGATTACACTCTGTGTCGGCAAGAGTTGTTGAGCCTGCCGCACCGCTCCAACCAAATTCGCCAAAAGAGCCAAGGCTTCCGCTTTTTGCACGGTCCATCATTGTGCGAACTCCGAGACCATAGCCATAGCCTTTAAGATCGGGCCATGTGAAATCGGTAAGCAAAGTTTCGCTTAACTGATTTGTGTGCATAAGCTCAACGGTGCCCGATGAGAGAATTTTTTCGCCGTTTGTTCCGGTTCCGTTATTTGCAAGAGCTGCCATAAGCTTTATGTAGTCTTTGGGGTTTGATGCAATACCTGCACCGCCGCTGTCATATTCTTCACCAAATATATGTTCAACCTTTTTTTCGATTTTTTTGATTGTGCCATCAGTCTTTGCATTGCTCATCTGAAGCTTCACAATGTCTGTTTCGGCAGAATCGGACGGTTCATAAAAATATTGCTGACAAACATCATTTAGCTGTCTTGCCGAAAGATGATAATACGAATTTGTCATCTCCAACGGTTCAAAGATGTTTTGTTTAACAAAATCACGAAATTTTTTGCCCGATATTGCTTCAACAGCTCCAGCCAACACATCGTGACACAAGCTGTAACGCCAATGAGTTCCGGGTTCAAAACACAAAGGCTCTGAAGCCATTGAGCGAATGGTTGTCAAAGTGTTCATTTTGCCATTAGTTAGCTTTTCTGCTGTCTTAAACCCATCAGTACCGGTATTATAGGAAAAACCGGCTGTCATTGTGAATAAATGACGCATAGTTATTGGATTTTTAGCTTTGGTTATATTTCCATTTTCGTCAGCAATGTTCATATGGCGAAATTCAGGAATATATTCATAAAGCGGATCATCAAGCAGAAATTCACCACGCTCATATAGTTGAAGTGCAGCTGTTACCGTTGCCACCTTTGAACACGAATACAAAAAGAACAGCTCATCACCTGTGAGTTTAACCTTGTTTTCCAGATCTGAATAACCGCAGGCATAATTAAAGACTTCTTTGCCGTCTTTATAAACAACAGCACAACACCCCGGAGTAAATTCCTCTGCCCAAAAATCCATAAATGCTTTTAAAGGTTCAAAATTCATTGCGAGCGCCCCTTATATATTTTCAATTTGCCAATCAATTGGTGTTTCTCCCATATTTTTGAGTGTTTCGTTAGTAAGCTTGAAATGATTACAACCAAAAAATCCTCTGTTTGCCGATAACGGACTTGGATGCACACTCATAAAAACAATGTGCTTTGAATTGTCGATGAGCATAGATTTTGATTTAGCATTGCTTCCCCAAAGCAAAAATATTACCGGTTTTTCACGTTTGTTTAAAAGTTTTATTACTTTATCAGTAAATATCTCCCAACCTATATTGCGATGAGAGTTTGGACTGTCTTTTATAACCGTTAGAGAAGTGTTGAGCAAAAGCACTCCCTGACGTGCCCACTTTTCAAGATAACCATTGTTTGGAATATAGCATCCAAGGCTTGATTGAAGTTCTTTGTAGATGTTGCGAAGAGAGGGCGGAATTGCAATGCCGGGTTTTACAGAAAAGCATAGCCCGTGTGCTTCGCCCTCGCCGTGATAAGGATCCTGACCCAAAATGACAACCTTAACGTCATTATAGTCGGTGTAGCGAAAGGCGTTGTAAATGTCATACATATTGGGATAGATTGTTTTCGATGAATATTCATGTTTTAAAAATTCTCTGAGCTTTAGATAATATGGCTCGCTGAATTCGTCCTTTAAAATTTCATCCCATGAATTACCGAATTTAATCATAAAAACACCGCCTGTCATATATTATTTTCTGGAGTTCGCTTTTGCACGAAGAGTTTTGTCGAGAATCATTTTTCTGATTCTGAGAGATGTTGGCGTCACTTCCAAAAGCTCATCATCAGCCAGAAACTCTATGCAATTTTCCAGCGACATTATTACCGGAGGAACAAGGCGAAGTGCCTCATCGGAGCCTGATGCACGCATATTGGTTACGTGTTTTTTCTTACAAACATTAACGTCAATATCGCCGCCTCTGTTGTTTTCGCCAACAACCATACCCATATATACTTTTTCACCGGGGCCAATAAACAAACTGCCCCTTTCCTGTGCGTTAAAAAGGCCGTAGGTCACGGTTTCGCCATCTTCAAAGGCGACAAGAGACCCTCTTGCTCTGACAGGAATTTCACCTTTAAATTCTTCATATCCTGTCAGAACATGGTTCATTATTCCATTGCCTCGGGTGTCGGTCATAAGCTGAGAACGATAGCCTATGAGGCTTCTTGACGGAATGTTGAACTCAATGCGTGTAAAGCCTGAGTTTGATGCATTCATATTTATAAGCTGTGCTTTGCGTTCACTTAATGTTTGAATAACAGTGCCGGTGTATTCGTCGGGAACATCTATCATAAGAAGTTCCATGGGTTCCATAACCTTTCCGTCGATGATTTTGTTAATAACCTGAGGTTTTGACACCTGAAATTCATATCCCTGACGACGCATTGTTTCGATGAGAACAGAAAGATGAAGCTCGCCTCTGCCTGAAACCTTAAAGGTTTCGGCAGAATCGGTTTCTTCAACCTTGAGGCTGACATTTGTTGCCATTTCTTTAAAAAGTCGGTCACGAAGATGTCGGCTTGTAACAAATTCGCCCTCTCTGCCAGCAAAAGGACTGTTATTTACGCTGAAGTTCATCGAAATTGTGGGTTCATCAATATCTATGAAAGGAAGCGGTTCAGGGTTGTCCGAATCACAAATTGTTTCGCCAATCTTTACATCTGCAACGCCCGAAACCTGAACAATGTCGCCAATTGTTGCCTCGGCGGCTTCAACTCGTTTTAGACCATCATACATAAACATTTTGGTGAGTCTGATCTGCTGAACTGAGCCATCTTTTTTGCAAACAACTGCATTCTGACCAACTTTTGCTCTGCCTCGTTCAACTCTGCCCACGGCTATTGGTCCAACATATTCATCATAGTCGATGTTGGAGATAAGAAGCTGAAGCGGAGCATTTTCATCACCCTGAGGAGCCGGAACGTGGTTTACTATCATATCCAGAAGAGGCTTAAGGTCTTCGCCGGGTTTTTCGGGGTTCATTGTTGCATAACCGTCTCTTCCCGATGCATACACAACAGGCGAATTAAACTGGTCATCTGTGGCTTCAAGCTCTAAAAACAGCTCCAAAACCTCATCAACAACATCATACGGTCTTGCATTTGGACGGTCTATTTTGTTAACAACAATTATGGGCTTAAGATTAAGAGACAGCGCCTTTTTAAGAACAAAACGTGTTTGAGGCATACAACCCTCAAAGCTGTCGACCAACACAAGAACACCGTCTACCATTTTTAAAACACGTTCAACCTCACCGCCAAAATCAGCATGACCGGGGGTGTCGACAATGTTGATTCTGATGTCGTTATACATAAGCGAAGTGTTTTTGGAAAGTATGGTGATGCCTCTTTCCTTTTCGAGGTCGTTATTATCCATAACACGTTCGTCAACCTGCTGATTTTCTCTAAAAATGCCGCTTTGACGAAGCATACCGTCAACAAGTGTTGTTTTGCCGTGGTCAACGTGGGCTATGATTGCAACATTTCTTAAATTTTCTCTTTGTGACATAATTTATTACCTCTATTCGTTATAATAAACACCAAAAAACCCCTTCTTTTGAAGGGGTTTAAATGCGATATTATTTTTCCATACCGAATCTTTTTCTGAATTTCTCTACTCTACCACCTGTATCAACAAGTTTCTGTTTGCCTGTGTAGAAGGGATGGCAGTTTGAACATATTTCAACAGTAATGTTCTCTTTTGTAGAGCCTGTTTCAAAAGTTGCACCGCAAGCGCACTTAATTGTTGTAGCTTTGTACTCAGGATGAATTGCTTCTTTCATTGTATGTTCACCTCTTTCAACGGATAAAAATTACTTTTCGTATTAAACCTAAAATATTGTATCACAAAACTCTTGA
>SVJL01000022.1 GCA_015068985.1 Oscillospiraceae bacterium | reverse complement strand
CTTCAGCAATTTCGAGAATATCGGTGTATTCACGTGTTTCTTCCTCTGTGTAGCTGAGTGCGGGAAGAGCGTGCTCTTTTGCATTGTCTTTTGCAATGTTCCATGTTACGATAGCTTCTTTCTGACGGTCAAGCTGATAGTAGCCGTTCAGATAGTCACGGTGCTGATTGTAGCCGGGGTGGTTACAGGGGAGCATATAGTGATAGAGCGCTTCGGTGATTGATGTGAACCCGTTTTCTTCAAGATTGGTAATCTTTTCGGTATAGGTGTAATATTTTTCGCCGTCAATTTCTTCAACGGTGTAGGTGTCGCCTTCAACACCAAAGAGCTGGAGCTCCATACCATCTTCGGAGTAGATAAAGTCACACCATTCGATGGCTTTTTCGTAATTACCGCAAGAGGGCGAAATACCGATAGCAAGAGTTGATGCGTCTTTATAGTATTCCTGGAACTCTGCAATCTGTCCTTTTTCGGCAACGGGGAACGGACAAGCCACAAGGTCGTAGCTCGGATCTATCGCCTGAGCAGCGGGAAGAATTTTGCCGATTGCGGAGCCTGTGTAGCCGTGAGCTGCCATTGATGTGCCGTTGGTCATATTAGCTTCAATTTTCTGAGAATCATTTGTTATAAATCCGGTGTCTATGTAGCCTGCTTTAGTCCACTCGGCAACCTGAGCAACATATTCTTTGAAGCCGGGCTGGAATGGTGCAAACACAACATCATCACCCTCAATGTATAAACCTTTACCAACATCGTAGGCAGTGTTGAATGAATTGATTGTTGCATTTCTGAAAGAAAGAACGCCTATGTTACAGGTGAAAGGTCTTGAGAAGCCTTCAGATTTTGCTTTTGCAAACACTGCAGTCCAGTCATCAATGGTTTCAGGAATTTCCATATTCCATTTTTTGAGAAGGTCGGCTCTAACATAAAGACCTGCAAAGCCTCTTGTTTCACCAAGGTTAAGCACATTAAAGCCATAGTATCTGCCATCGTCGGTGGTAGCTGCAAGTTTATAGGCATAGTTGTGCTCTTTGCCGTATTCGCCTTCCATATAGTTATAGTAGCTGGGAGCGTGCTCTTCGAGGTAGTCGTTGAGTTCGATAACAACTTCGTCATCAAGTGCCTGCTGAGGACCGCCCGAATAGTTTGACCAGTTGTATTCCATCATATCGGGAAGATCGGAGCCGGAGAGCATTGCAATGAATGCTTCGTTACCGGTTGAACCTTCGATTGGATGAGTAAAATCAATATGAACGCCGGTGGCTTTTTCCATTTCCTGATAAAAAAGCATTTCTGAGTAGTCACTGAGTGTTCTGGATGTTGTGCCGTTCATTGTGCACCAGTAAGTAAAAGTGCTGCCATCTGTTTCTACGCGCTCCACTTTGTTGCCGCCGCAGCCTGCAAAGGCCGACGCAATAAGCAAGCACGCACAGAGAAGAGCAATGATTTTGCTGATTTTTTTCATTGTAAATACCTCCTGATTTTTTATAACAACTGCCGGAACAATTTGAGTTTTGTCCGGCAGCTATTTTTATGTTATGTTTTTCGTTATATTTTATTTTTCTATTGAGGTTGCTAAAGGATACATAGAACCCATGCTGTCAACATACATAAGTTTCACTTTTGTTGCTCCCTCAGCTTTTGCAATGTTTTCAACCTTGTAGGTTCCTGTGCCATCAGAGAACACGGGTGTGTACATATTGATTGTTAAAAGCTCGTTTGAAGCATTGTATTGTGCAAGAACAAGTTTGGTGTTGGTCACCACTTCACCCTGTGCAACATAATCAACGGATACGGTGTATGTTCCGGCATCGTTTAATGCGATTTCTCCATATATACCATTGTTGAATTTGATATTATCAACATAACACTCTACCTCATCATGTGCAACACCAGTTGAAGTTACAAACTGTATACGTGCACGTTTTACACCATTTTTTGCAATCTCTGCTTTTGCATCAGCAGACATATCTGTGAGAGAATCTGCTATTGTAATTATTGTGCCGTCAGCCTTCTTGAGATAGTAAGAATAAGTTCCATTTTCAATATTGCAGGAACCGTATGCTGTGAACCACTCACCTACAGGATACGCAATACCCGTGTCTGTACCACCAACACATACAGAATCCTCGTCAAATTTCAACGATTTGCCAACAGGTGTGCCATAAGAAGTGTATTTTGTTGTGTCACCCTGTGTTGTTGAAATCTCTCTGTCATCTGTAAAGGCCGCCATACTCACTGATATGCCATCGCCTGAAAACTCAGGAATATACATATCTGCCGACAATACAGTGATACCACTACCAAACCCTATCGGGTCAAGACGAGTATCAAAATTCACAATATTTTGAGATGCAGTGTTTTCTTCGGCAGTGATAGCAGCTTGTGACAACTTCATAACTTTGCCATATGACATATCAGTCGGCGAATCTACGACAGCGTACTTTGCAGCACCTGCAGTACCAATAACAAAATCCGAAGATGTTGCAATAGATGTGTATCTGTTAAAATCAATTGTTGTTGGCATATTGTCAGATTCATAATAAGCAATGTTGTCAACATAGAACTCGGTGTTTTCTTTTTCGCTTCGGCTTATCTCTATACTGCTCAAACCAGTACCAACGAGTCTGCTGTCCATAGCCTTTGCATTGATCACGGCTGTTCCGCTATTTCTTATAAGATGAATTTCTGCTATATCACTGTTATAGTTCATAATACATCTTATTGTGAACCATTCATCAATCGGAGCATTTGTAACAGCACCTATTGGTGCAGAAGATACAGAACCTGCATATCCATCGATGAGTCCGAGTCGTACCTGAATCCCATTTGTGCCGGCACTATTTTTAAAACTTATAACAATATCTTCAAGAGAATTGGTTGTAGTCTGAGCAGGAACATATAAATCCATATCAAAAATCTGTGTTCCTGTTATGGCTACAGGAAACGCTCCATATGTTCTAAGCTGAAGCCTTTTACCACTGTCGCCATCGTTACCACTCTTATAGTGCAAAACATTGCCCTTGCCGGAATTGGTGGGATCAGCAATTGTTTTTACAAAGCCATTTGTTGTGTTAGCTAAAGTATTTATATATAAGTTACCGAAATTAGTTGATGAAGCCGCAAAATCATAAAGAACATTTTCGAAATTTTCATTATAATGCACTTTTGCTTCAGACGAAAGTGTTCTTACGTTTAAGGTTTCACATACCTGCCAACATTTCAAATTGTCAAGATAAAATCTTGTGTTGGCTGGAACAGTGTGTGTCTGGAAACGAACCTTTGAAATACCGCTTGTCGCATATTTATCAACATTAACCTGACGCACCAAATACTCATTATTTCCATCTATCAGCCAAATCTGTGTGGCACAGGTAGAACCGGAACTAAAATCAAAAACATATTTAACCGTTACCCATCTGTCAAGCGGAAAATTTGGTAATGAGGTTGATTTTCGATTATCATCGCCTAATCTGAGAATGTCGGGAGCCGAACCATCTGTTGCAGCATAGGGGAATATTGCTAGTATTGTACCATCCGGGAAATCATTGGGAAGATATACATCTGTCTGAAAAACCCATACACCGGTATTACTTATTGTCATATTTTTAGTGTCAGCGTTCATTACACCACCATCCGCTGTAACTTCGGATTGGAATACATATCCGCCAACATTATCATCCGGATTCTCAACAACACTGGCGTTAGCGTTTGACGTACTTGGATTAATGACAGTATTAGTTTTATCTTCAAAATCACTGCCCCAAGCAGACGATGCAGCCCCAACAGTCAATGTTGTAGACACCAAGATGGTTGAAATCATTGCAATTGTGAGTATTAATGATAACAACTTTTTCATTTAAAATCATCTCCTATAAAACATATGTATTACTATTATCTTACAAATTAGTTTAACATATAGAATTTTAAAAATATATGCACAAAACCCAAACAATGGACAAATCAACTATAATTTTTAATTTGTTTTTGTGTCAAATGTCTAACACGACACAAATGCTCACATCAAAAAACATCTTTTCTCCTTAAAATTAGGGAAAAGATGTTTTTTCTTTTAAACCGATTTTTCAGACAAAAATCTTTTAAGCATAAAGGTTAGAAAATAAGGAATGGTGTAAAACTTACCATTAAATCCAATATTTTTGTTTGCAAGCTTAATTCCGTATTTTATATCTCCATAAATGTTCTTTTCAATAAGAGAATTGAGCGAATTTGTGGACGCATCGTTTGACTTGACTTCTACTGGAATGAGAGAATTGCTGTCACGAACAAAAAAGTCCATTTCAAGGGTTCCTTTTTCATTACGATAAAAATACAGATTGTAGCCTTGCTTCACAAGCATATCTCCCACAACATTCTCATATATAGCTCCTTTATAAGTATTGAAATTCTTATTGTTGCGCAAATCCTGCTGTGCTTCATCATCGAGAGATGCTATAAGCAGGCCTGTGTCTCTATAATAAATTTTATAATTATCGGGTGCATAGTTCCCTTTAAGCGGAAGCTCCGGCACCGACATACAATAACACACATTTATGATTCCTGCATCATTTAACCATTCAACAGTTCCCACATAGTCCCTGTTTCGTGCTCCGGCTCTGACCTTTGATATCTGAAATTTTTTGTTATCCTTTCCAAGAAAAACAGGAATTTTTCTGTAAACATCAAGAATTTTCCCTTTATCCAGTCCGTATGCGTATTTTGTGATATCCTCTTCATAATCAAGAAGCAGTTGTTTTTGAAGCTTAAGCGTACCACTGTAATTTTTTTGACTCACAAAAGAAAACACAACCGCAGGCATACCTCCTAGTACCATATACTCCCTGAAATTTTCAAGCATAACATTATATTCAACACTTGAAAGCGGAGTTACTGTCAGCAATTTTTTATAGATGTCTTCTATTTGTTCACTCTTGTAGCCCTTAGCCCACAAAAACTCCTCAAAATCAAGAGAATACATTTCATAGTCTTCCTTATAACCAACGCTGTTAGATTCTATTTCATTATAGTTGATACCCATAAGTGAGCCCGAACAAATAACATCGAACCGTCCATCAAGCATAAATGCTTTCAGAGAGGTTGCACAGTTAATACAATCCTGAATTTCATCAAAGAATATTAATGTGTTTCCATCAGGGAACTCAAAATCAGGATTTATGAGTGAAATATTTTTTAGTATGGTATCAACTTCAAATCCATCATCAAAAATTGACTTGTATTGCTTTTGCAAAACGAAATTAATCTCAACAACTGATTGATAGTTTTCTTTAGCAAAATGAAGAATAGCCTCTGTTTTCCCAATCTGCCTTGCACCCTTGACTATAAGAGGAAATCTCTTCTCACTTTTTTTCCAATCATTGAGATAAAAATCAATTTTACGTTGAAGTCTTTGCATAACAACACCTTCTTTCAATTCAAAGTATATCACAAAATTCCGGCTATTTCAACACCTTTTTTGCACATTTTTCCGACTATTTTTAACAAAAATTTCACATTTTTCCAATCCGCGAGATAGTGCGTAAAATTTGTTGATTTTGCATCATTTCCCTGTAAAAAACAGATGGCTGTCGGATTGACAGCCACCTGAAAAATATTATCTGAAAATTACAACTTCACGCACGGTGTGATAATAATCTCTCAAAAAGACTTTGTCACCAATCTGAATATCGCCAACGCTTGCATTTGTTGTGATTTCGTTTTTGGAATCATAGATCACAACGTGAGGCTCGGTAGAAACCAGATAATTACGGTTCCATTCGGGGTCAAGGTCATTTCTGGCATTAACCGTGATAGACTTTGAACCTTTTCTGACCACCTCGCCATGCATTGTGTGAGAAATATCGAGAGCATCATATGCAGTGAGCTGATGGGGGTTTTTGGTTCCGGTCAGAATTGCTTCTGTGTATTTGCCAAAGTCCTGCATACGGTAAAGAGGCAAAATGTTTGCAAGTCTGCCGTGGATATCGGTGTTATACTGGAATATATCACCGGGTTTCAGGTCTTTTGCATAAACTTTCGGATAGCCCCACTCGGGAACGTTGTAGCTCACAACGTCAGCCTCGGTGTAGACCGTTGCCTTACCGCCCGACATCCAGCCGGAAATCTTGTAGCCTTCTTCGCCGTCGTCAAAAACTGTGCGTGTGACGCTTGTAACAAGGAATGCAGCATTACGTGCAACTGCTGTGGAGTTTGTGCTTCCGCCTGAGCTTGCTGTCGCAGTGTACATAACAAGAACAGAGGGAATGTAGTTCTCGTCTGAACCATACACGTGCACATCTCTGGTGGTATCGTCACCAAACACGCTTCTTGTGTTAATCTGATAATATTCATCGGCTGCATCTTCATCGATGGGAACAGTGAACACAATAGTGTTTGAATCGGGAATGTATTTTGAACCTATCATCTGACGGAATATTCTGGCATTATCAAAGAAAGCATCTTTTGCAAAGAAATCATCAGAATAGCCAACATATGAAGTGTCACCCGATTTATCCTTTGGAAGCTCGAGCTTTGTTATCTTGCCGGCATCGTTGGTAGAGAAGCGAACAACATCACGTTTGACGCCATCTGCCACTAAGGTTTGATAAAGCTCTGAGGGTTCGAGCACATATTCTTTAGCATCTGCCAGATTTGAATTAACATAACGCACATGGTCTGCCGGAGAATATATAACGGGAGTGTCGGCGGTCATAATTTTGAACGATACTCCGGGGTCAAGAGACGAACCAACCTTTGCATAAGCAATCATATATCCGTATTGTTCATTGGTTGCGGCAATTTTTTCGTAGTGAACAATCATGCCGCTGTCACTTATATGAAAACGGCCGTTAAGACCAATGGCAATGCCTTCACGGAGCAATGCTCCCGATGAGTCACGAAGAGGTGCAATGAGGGAAGAGTGGATTTTATAGGTGTTGGAGCCGAGAGTTGCCTCTCCGTTGCCAAGGCCTGAAACAGAACCTTCATATTTGTTGGTCACAAGAGAAACATCAACCACATATCCATCTTTACTTACTGCCACTTCAATACAGTCGTCGGCACGGAAATAGTCAAGGTCTATTTTTTTGCCGTAGGCATTATAGCTCACAAAACGCTCGTCATCGGCAATGTCCATAACAATGGGAGTGTGTCCGAATTTATCGTAAATTGTAAGGTCAGATGTGCCAATGGCGTTTATAACGTAGTATTCATAGTTTGTGATGATAAGCACGTCATAGAGCTTGTCGTTATCGAGGTCTATGAGTCTGATACCGCCCACTTCGGGAACAAGGTCTTTGCTTTCCAGTTCATCCAAAGAGGAATAACGTCCGTTATAAATTATTTTTACGTTAAGTGAAAGCTTTGCGGTTTCGTCTTCTTCCTTTTCGGTGTAGGAATACACAAAATCCTTGTAGCCGTCAAGGTTTTCGGCATCAATTTCCAAAACCTTTGTTTCTTCATAGTCGGCTATGAAAACCACTGTGCCGGGTTTACCCTCTTTGACAAAGCATACGGCATTTGTGCCTATGTGGGAGTTGGCATCATATGTTGTGCGGTAGCGAACACCGTCAACTGCCATATAGCCTCTGCCCTCACCCTCGGGGGCATAAAGCGAAGTCTGTTCGGATGCAGTGATGAGACCTGTGTGCACAATCACGGAAAAACGGTCATACAAAAGAGTTCTTCCGCTTTTTGTGTTATAGTCGAGAGAATCACCTGCGGGGAGTGCTTCAACAACATCGGAGCAAAGGGTGTTGTAGATAAGCTCGGTGAGCTGCCCAACAGTGATGGGGTCGTTGCCTGTGCCAACAGAGCCCGACACAAGATTGATTTTGCTGCCAAGGCTGATGTAGCCTGTGGGATATCCACCCTGAATCTGAGCTATGTCGGCATAGCCGAGAATTTTGAGCATAACAGTGAGTGCCTGAATCTGAGATATGTTTTCATCAGGGGCAAAAAGATAGTTGCCAATACCGTTCATCATAAAGTTTTTGGTAACATATTGAATATAACTAAAATATTCGTGGTCAGAGGGCACATCGGTATAGTAAGGGTTTTCGCCGGAGGGAGCACCGTTATAGTGACTCAGGTTTGCAACAACCTCTGCAAACTGAGCACGGGTAACTGTGGATTCGGGCATAGTTTCGGAGGTGATGTGTTCATAAACACCCAAAACAGTCAGAAGTCCGAGCTGGTCCTCATAGGCAATATATTCCTCTACTGCAGCGGTTGCTGTGCGGCTTGGGAAAACTACGGTGCTCAAAGCCAGTGTGAGCATTAAAAGTGTGCATAAAACACGGTTAACCGAAGAGTTCATTATATTCGATTTCATCAGAGCACCTCCTATTTTATAGCATTGAGAGTACGGTGGATAACAACTGCTGCCATAGCTCTGTTAACTGTGAGATTTGGCATATACATATTATCTCCCATACCGCTTATGATTGAATTGGATTGAAGTGCGGCAACGGCACCTTTAGCATAGTCGGCAATTGAATCGCCGTCGGCAAAAGCAGAGCCCTCTTTTTGGGGAAGCGGCTTTTCAACAATGTCGAGCATACGCCACACCATAACCGCCATATCCTGACGGGAAATCTCATGGCTGCCGCCCATTTCAGTGGCACTGTAGCCATTCATAACACCGTATTTGTAGGCTGAGATAAGGTAAGGATATGACCAGCTGTTGGAATCAACATCTGTAAAGTCTGTGTCGCCCACAACAATGTCGAGGTCGAATGCTTCAATAAGCATCTTGGCAAATTGCTCACGAGTTACCGATGAGTCAGGAGCGAACATTCCATCTCCAACGCCATTTATGATGCCTTTTGCTGCAAGAGCTTCAACACCCTCAAATGACCAGTGGTCCGGTGTTACGTCGGCAAAGGTTGAACCCGTTTGAACTGCAGAGCCACCTATTGGAGCAGGGGTGGGATTGACGGGAGGGGTAATGAGAGATGAACCAATGGACACGCCGGAGCCTCCACCGCCGCCACCTGTTTGATTTGATGGTTTGGAGGGGCGAGTGTTTTCGGTTGAGCTGTCGGGAGCTGTTACATCTTCGGATGGAACAAGCTCAGGATTAAAAAACTTTGATGCTGTGTGATATGTGACAAGATTATCACTGCTTACTATAATGTCGTACGTTTCTTTGGTAAGCACATCAAAGGGAACTGACGCACTATAGGTTCCGTCAGATTCAGAATCCACCTGATCAACATACACCGGTGCTCCGTTTGATGAACGGTACACATACACAGTGACCATATGAACTCCGTCGCCAATGTCGCCGGATATAACAAAGAGCTGATTGTCGAAATCATAATCTGCATTCACATAGTCGGAGCTTGCAAAGGCAGGAAAAGCAATGGTAAAAATCAAAAGCGAGGCAAGAATAAAACTCAAAAACTTAGTTTTCAAAGAGATCAGCTCCTTTCTTTTCTAAAAGTGTGTTGCCATCGGCATCAACAAGTTTTATGTTAACTGTGATGTCTGAGGCAGATGATAAATAAAGTCCTATGTCGGATTTGAGTGAATCTCCGTTTGAGCCGAGTGCTCTGTTGGCGGTTTCCATACGATAAGCAAGCTCTGAACCTCTATAAACCTCGGCAATCAGGGTAACATTCTTTGAAAGTCTGCCGCTGTTTGAATATTGTGCTTCAACAGAAATCATACCGGCAGTGAGGGTGCTTATCTCATTTTTGTTGAGGCCGGTGTATTTAAACACCTTAACTTCGTCCCACTTATAGTCGTAGGGAGCGGGAAGAATTGTAAAGCTATCGGAACCATCGCTTGGTGACTCAAAGCCTTGATTAAATTCACCAACACAATTTATAACCTCAATTTTGTAGGTGCTGTTATAGTTAACTGCTCCCTCAGCAAATGCAAGATCAACAGATGTGATTCTTCCATCTGCATTTTCGGTTGTATTCACAGAGGCAAGCTCTACCGGTTGATTGGATTGATCTGTGACTTTTATATTATCCGCACCAAAATCTGAACCATCCTTAGTTTTGATAGATTCCGAGAAACTAACTGTTACAGTTTCATCAAGATAGTCTACTTCCCTGTCGTCAGAATCAACAGCGAGAGTAAAAGGATATGGTGCATATATAAATGTGTTTGCTCCGGTAATGTCAAGTTCATCACTTGTGGCAACGTCTTTCCCAAACACGTCATAACAGCCTGTAGTTTCAACCCAATAGGTTTCATCCATTACGAGTGCTGTTTGAGAAAATGTCAGATTTGCCGATGTTGCAAACCCCTCTGAATTCACGACAGGTTCAACAGTTGCAACGGCATTCTCAATTGTGTTGCCGTCTTTATCTTTTACCAAGAAATTATCGACACCCAGCCAATCTCCAACAATAGCTTTTATAGGGCGCGAAAATTCAAGCTTAACGGGGTCGGTGTTTTTTGTTATTCTCTCGGTTGCCGATGTGACCTGCACAAGACCGGGAGAATAAATGCTGCTGTCGCCAAGATACCATGTTGATTTTTTCCCTACTCCTATATCAAGTCGGAAAAGGCGGTTTGGAGCACCTGCATTGTTGGTTGTTGCCAGTTCGTCGATAAGTGCCGTAAGAGCGGATGATGTGTTCTTAACAACAAGTTTTCCGTCAACGTAGAGCTCCAGAGCCTTGTTGTTCGGCTCATTTCGGAAAGCAAACTGAATATGATACCATCTGTTTGAAACGGTAACACCGGTAGCTTTGTCTCCGCTTGCAGGATTGGAGCCTGTGAAGAAAGCATACATACCGCTACTGTCAATTTTGAGCAAACGATAGAATACTGTAACGTTTTTGCACATAATTGTGAGGGCTTCGCCTTCATAAACATCAGGCTTCATCATCATATCAATTACAGTAAGAGTCTGATTTTTGGTTGTAACATATGCAAAAACTCGGCAATTCTCATCTGCAGTGGCAGCCATCTTAATTGCAGTGCCGGAGTAGCCGGAGTCGCTAACTGAAACAAGTTCGGGTGCAATAAACTTCTGATTGCCCGATGTGCCCTGAATAGAAAATCCGGACTTGCTTGCCGAATCTGTGAGCTTCAGAGTTGAAACGTTAAATTTTTGCACGTTTACGTCTGCAGCAATCACAGATGACGAGAGCATAAGCAATGCCAAAGCTGCTGCAAAAATCTTTTTAATGTTTTTCATATTCTATGCCCTCCTCTCACGAAAAGCTCTTTGCATCAGCAAGAGGTTTTCCGTACATTTCTTTCCATACAAATGTTTTGATCTGCATATCGGAGCTCACGTTTTCAATGTCAAAGGTGAGACTGAGCTCTGTTTCTTCACGCATTTGAAGCTGGGCTGTTACGCACTGCAAATCAATAAGCTTGTTGCCATCATAAAGAACTGCAACAAAGGTTACGGGGCGAGGACGGTTACCATTGTTTTCTGCAACAAGGCAAACAGTGTTTTTGCCGCCCGAAAGCGAGGCTGCGGGGGTTTTGTCGGAGCCATAGCCTTTGTAGAGTTTGGGCCCACCGTTCCAGTTATAAGCCTCAGCAGGAGCTTTGGTTTCAAAGTCAACAGTGATATATTCATCGCTTACGCCTCTGCCCATAATGTCGGTTACGGCTGTAACGTCTTTAGCGGTTTTGTTAAATGAAAGTGTGTATTCATAGTCCTCGGCGAGAGGGCTGTTAAAGGTTACCTTTGCACCCGTCACCCATTTGCCGCTTTCGTCATAGACGGGAGCGACTGCATAGTCTGAGGATTCAAGCACATTGCCATCCAAATCGGTGATTGATATATTGTCGGCAGTTATAGAATCAGCATCCATATAAACCGGTGCATAATCGGAGTCGGCATTGGGAGCCGAGACAAACTGAAGCTCCAAGGGAGATGTTACCGTTGGTAGCACGCTTTCTTTTGCACGAACCTCTAAGTTATCTGTCTGATATATGCGGCTGTCGCCAATGTAGTAAACACCTGCTTTGGAAGCTGAAATACGCATCTGGGGTGCTTCGCTGTAGTATTGGTCGAAACTGTCTATTTTAGGCTCTGCCTGACTTGCAATCTTCTCTCCGTCTGAATATATTTCAACTCTGAAATCGGGATTTTTTCTCATAACAACAGTAAGGTTATACCACTTGTTGGCTTCAATTGTAAAATCGTCAACCAAAACACTGCAACAATAAAACTCAGAGCCCTTAATGTTAAACGGAATGACAATGGGTCTGGAGCTGTTACCGGTTCGGAAGTTGAGCGAAAGTGTGCTGCCTGAGTCAACACTTTCTGCCATAAAGCTTGTTTCAAAAATGAAATTGTCATTTATGGAAGCTGATGACCACTGAGTGTTATAGATAAGTGCACCGTTGGTGCCGTCGCCGGCAAGCTTTACGGCATAAACCTTATCGCCTGCATCATCGGTGCCAACCTGAGCCGAATAAGCTCTGGTGTCGGCATCGGTAGAAAATCCGGTTGAGCCAAGAGCAGATGAACCGCTCACATAAAACACCTTGATGTTGGCAGCACTTGCCGCTGTGCACATTAATGCAACACAAAGAAACACTGCGCACATAATAAATGATAGTTTTCTCATATTGTACCTCCCGATACTTTATTAATTTCCCATTCGTTCATTGGGATAAACTCCGAAAAGCCATCCGTGTGACTTTTGCTCAATTTTGAAAAATCAAATCGGACACAAAGCTTAACCTCTGAAGCATTGGGTATGTGAATTATAAGCTTGTTTATTCCTTTATTAACTGTTTGATACTCATTTGTTGGCCCTCCGGGCAGGGGCTCGGCATTCATATAACCGAAATGCACATCCGAGTTGCACGTTTCCACCAACGTTGCCCTCGTAACCTTGCCGTGCTTTGACAAAAACGCCGTTTTGCCATCGGATGAAACCTCTATGGATGCATCGGTGTGCATTGACCACCAAAAATCTGACGACCCTACAAGCTCCCATTCATCCTGAATTATAACCGCACTGCGGTCATCTGCAAGAGCAAAACCACGATGCGCACTTTTTGCTTTGGTTGTATAGAGAGCACGCTCCTCTTTGTCTATTCTTGCGTGAAGGTCCCATGTGTTATCATTCTCCTGACGGGTGTAGGCAGGTGTTAAATCCATAACTGCAAACGACCCGGCATCTGTGCTTTCAAACTTGGTTATGGGGCAAAACGAAGTCATACACTGGGTTTCTTCTATTTTATTCGGGTTTATGACAATGGTGTTGTGCCCTTCCGACGAAAGGCGGTACAGCATAAACGGATTGCCTATTTGCTCACGTGTGCCAAAATATGAAAGAGGCTCGGTGCCCAGATCAAGTGCCCAGTTTTCGCCAAGTGCATCAATAACAAAAGAGCCTGCATCAAGATGAGTGTGAGCAACATCGGTGTTGCCGCCGTGAAACGCCAGCCATATGGCATCGGGGTCATTCCACGAAGAACGCATAGATCCGGTTTCAACCTTGCGAAAGATTTTGTCACGTTCCAATGCCAAGACGCCCGAGCTATAGTTTTGAGGTTTATACCACAAAAGGTCAAACAAATTAGGTTTTGCTCTGCCCTCTTTGAGACACTCAGCTCTGATTGCTCCCAGATCGGGCACATTTTTTTGGTTAGCAACAAAAAATCCGTTGCTATAGTAATGCTTCACGTTGCCTCCGGCATCGTGAAAGTTAAAGCCGGTAACGGTGCCAGTCATATACTGAACAAAATATGCAAAGTCTGCCATTCCCGGAGCATCGAGCATCCCAAAATCATCATCGAATGCCACAATTAGTGCCCATGTGAGCTGTGCCCAAAAGCTATTTGCCGCCATACCATAGCTCACACCTTCTGCAAATCCGCCGTCGGGTGCATAGCAATCCATTGCTATGGAAAGAGACTCAAGAGCATTTTGTGCAACAAAAGCACAAACTTCCGGATAGGCATCGCCAAGACTTATGGCAAGGGCAATTGCCGCACCATTGCACCAGAAATTCCAGTTGCCTGCACTTCGTGTCCAGCCGCCTATGACCTTGCCGGCAACAAACTCTTTGCCGGACGAGAAATTTTCATACACTTCTTTATATATAAGAAGAGATTTTTCATAGAGCATATTTTTTACAAGATGCCGCTGAGAATCGTTCATCCAATCATATATCCAGTCATAACAAAGGACTGCGGCATATGTCATTTGTGCCAAATCCAGAAAATGTGACGGATTCCAATCGGGATAAGTGGCAAGATTCTCGAGCTCCTTATATGCTCTTTCGGCATAAACCGGATTTTGTTCTATGCAGTAAGCAAGGCTTAAGGAATTGAGCCTTGATGTCATATCCTGAGATACGTGAAGAAGCCTTAGTCCATCTCTGATTTCATATTCAAAAGGTGGCAGATTCAGGCTATAGTCGGCATTGAGCTTTTGAGGCAAATACCATTTTGCCATGTTGACATCGGATTTGGTCAAAGCTCTGATGCGGTCAAAATCTGCTGATTTGGCATACACACGGGGATGAATTGCACCAAGAGCAGACATTTTTCCGACAAGATTTTTGGAAGAAATGTTTACCATTGATATTTCCTCCTTGCATCTATCAGTTTTTTAATAGAAATCTTCAGCATTTCCGTTGCAAGCGAAGAAAGACCGCCCGATTCAACCGCTCTTTTGGCATAAATTCTTGCGTGACCAATGTATGCAGGTCGCATATATGGCGGAAGATGAGAGTTTTGCAACGCCATGAGCATTGCTGACGAACAGGCACAGCAATCAGGCGAAAGAGATTTATCACTTCTCAAAATCCGGTCTGCCATAAGCTGAGAAATCTCATTGAGGGCATAGCCATTGGCAATGAGAGATGCCGCCTCAGAGAGTGCATAGGCACACATAGCGGTGCTCTGCAAATCGTCTGACGGTATTTCAGAGGCAATTTTTTTGATTTTCTCTGATATCTCGAACTTTTCGGCAGAGTTGCCATCACACTGCCTCATACGGGCAAGAAGCTCTAATGGCTCTATGCCCGATGAAGCAAGGTCATAATCATAATTATTTAGTTTTTGTAATTCTTGAATACATTGCTGTTCGGTTATCATAATATACCTTCAATTATTATTCCGCTGTTGCCACAAGCTCAGACAAGCTGTTCCAGCCTGCTGTGCTCTGGGAATGACCGCGACAGTTAAGGCGAATATATTTTGCCTCGGTGGGAGCTATGGGATAGCTTTCGAGGTCGGATGTGGTGCCTGTGCTTTCACCGTCGAATACTGTTGTCCAGTTTTCACCGTCTGCCGAAAGCTCAATGCTGAAATAGTTCTGACGGGTGTGTCCCTGATAGAACGCAAGGCTTATGTGAGTCAGTTTTTTGAGCTGTGATAGTTCAACCAAGAGCCACTGTCTTCCATCTGCTGACCAACGGGTACCTATATCGCCGTCTATGGCATTTTTAGCGTAGTTCTTATTGGTGGAATCAACCTGTTCATAGCTTGCCACTGCAGATACCGCAGGCACTGATTTGCCCGTTGTGGGCAAACCTGCAAAAGGTTCAACGCTGAATGTGATAGTGTAGATATTGGTATTGTCACCATCGGTAACGGTTATCTTGGCAATTGAAGATGTTGCATTTTCCGGCTGTACAATTTCAACGGGGAATTTGGAGTCAACCGTGATAACAGGAGCGCTATCTGCAGATGAGAAAGACGAAACCTTGTATCTGGTGAGGGAGCTTTCAAACTCTGCAATGGGTGTACCGTTGATGTAGATGTTGTCAATTTCGGGGCGAACAATTTCGGAATCGGAAACAGTCCAGTCAGAAATCGGTTCATAGTCAAGCAATGGTTTTTCCAAATCGGCATCAACATATATTGTGTCGAACTGAACCCTGATGTTGGTTTTGAGAGTGTTGGGAACGTTGAGAGCCAATTTTTGAATGCCTATATTAACTGCCTGATATTTGTTGGTTGGGGTGCCGGGCAGAGGCTCTGCCGCCATTGCATAAAATGTGCCGTCAGAGGGCGAAATGATGCTTGCTCTGAGACGCTTGTTTTTCTGAGTAAGAATTGCGGTTTTGCCGTCTTCACTAACCTCTATGGTTGCCGGTGTGTGCATAAGCCACCACACATCGGAGGATTCTGCAAATTCAATCTCATCCTGAACAACTGCGGTGCTTCTGCCGTTAAAAAGTCCAAATCCACGAGTTGCATTTATTGCAACGTGAGAATATGCCTCGGTCAGATCCATAACTGCATAAGCACCTGACGGCTTCGACACAAACTCGGTTACATTACTTACCGATTCTAAAACCTGACCTCTTTCTTTGTTGAGGTTAATCTGAAGTGTGTTATGACCCTGAGCAGACATACGGTAAAGCAAATAGGGGTCTGTGCCGCGCTGCTCGGTGGTGCCTGTGTAGGTGAGCTGTTCGGTTCCAAGGTCGAGTGCCCAGTTAAGGCCCATGGCATCAAGAACAAATGTGCCCGAATCGAGCTGAGAGTGACCAACACTGGAATCACCACCGTGGAAGCCAAACCAGATTGCTTCGGGGTCGTCCCACGAAGAACGCATGGTTCCCGTTTCTACCTTGCGGAAATATCGGTCAAGGGGAAGCTCTGCGCTTGCGCTGCCATAAAGGTCGGGGCGATAAAAGAGAATATCGAAAATGTTTGATGTTGTTCTTTTTTGAGCAATATCGTCAAGTCGCATATTGGCAATTGCATAATCACCAATTTTGTTTGCAACAAAGAACGAAGAGCTCAGGTATACCTTTGATGTGCCGCCATTTTCACCATAACCAAAAGCGGTGTTTGGCCCGTTCATATATGACAGGAAATAGGCAAATGCGGGATAACCGGGCATATTGTAGTAGCCATAGTCACTGCCGAGAGCAGAATCCATACCGCCTATAATGTATGTAACATTGGAAAGTGTGTTATTACCATAGCCCAGACCTTCGGTACCGCCGCCATCAGGACCGTATTGGTCGAGAGACCTTTCAAATGATTTGAGTGCGGTTTCGATAATAAATCCCGATATTTCGGGGGCTTCGAGTCCAACTGCCAATGCAGCAAGAATAGATCCGCTGTTGCACCACGGGTTCCAGTTGGTTCCAACCATAAGCCAGCCGGTCTCTGAGGCTTCACCCCTCAAAAACTCGTTGTAACGTGCCTGAAACGGTTTTAAGCCAAGACGCACAATACCGTTAGTGATTGCCGTTCTTTGCTCGTCGTTCATCCAGTCGCATATCCAATCGTAGCCAATTGCCACACCCTGACACATTTGGCCAATGTCGAGCCAGTGAGTAAGAACCCAGTTGGGATAATCGCACACAGCTTTCAGCTCCAGATATGCACGCTCGGCATATTTGGGATCACGCTCTATCTGCCACGCAAGTCCAAGCGCTCTAACACGGCTTGATACGTCCTGAGAAACATACAAAAGACGCAAACCGTCACGAAGCTCCCATCTGTAGGGCGGCTGATCGATGGCACTGTCGGCAGTTTTCTTTATTGAAGAATACCATCCTGCCACCAGCTCATCGGTTTTAATCATTTCTCTGATGCGGTCAAAGTCTTCTTTGCGTGCAAGAAGACGGGGGTGGTCGTTGTTGGGGTTTTTTTCTTTGAGCGCCGCTATAATCTCATCAGCGGTGGGACGTGTGTAAAAAAGCAACCCCTCTATTCGGGCAATAGTTTTCTCGTCAGGAGAAGATGAAGACGGCATGAAGTATGCTACGCTTTCGTTATAAAAAACCTTTGCACCAATAATTTTGGCAAGCTGTTCTGCAACAATAAACACTCTGTCAAATTTTGTTTCGATGACGGCGTTTTCAATCACGCTCTTTCTTTGATAAAGAGTTTTGCGGTCGGTGGTAAGGTAATATACTGTATCATCTGTGTTTGTAAGCTTCAATGTGTTGCCGTCTGCCTCAACAGTTCCGCCAACAGATTCTATGGCAAACTCTACGGGCACATAGGTCTTGCCGCCCGAAACGTAGCAACGTACCATGTCGTTGGAGGGATCAATGGCAACATACTCCCCCCTTGCATATATGCGGTTGCATCCGCTGCTGACAACCAAAACCGGATCGGCACTTGCTTCATTTGCCGCAAAAGCCACTGTGAAAGCAAAGCTTTGCAAAAGCATAGCCACAATGCAAACAAAGGATGCAATTTTCAAATATCTTTTTTTCATTATCAATCACCTCTCGAGATTGCTTTTTCGGCTCTTACCAGAACAGTGGTTCAAAGCCTTTTAACTTATATAACGCTTCTATGTAGTAATATTCACCAAACACTATGGGTTTTTCCATGCTCTTGGAGTGCTCTGCAACATTCTGAAGAATAGAGTCTTCGTCGAGAGACCAGTTGCAGTGCTCAGCAGTAAGAGCTTTAACAATTTTTATTGCCGCATCAAGATACGTTGCCTTTTCGTTTTCGGGCACAATTTTTGCAATTTCGATAAATCCGCAGGCGGCAATTGCTGCTGCCGATGTGTCGGTGTCGGGGCAATCGGGGTCCTGACGGAAATCATACTGCGACACATAGCCTGTGCGGCTTACGCAAGCGATAAAGTAGTTGGCAACATTTTTGGCAACGTCAAGATATCTCTGCTTGCCGGTGTGAATGTAGCTTAAAGCGTAGCCATATATTGCCCACGCCTGACCTCTTGTCCAGGCAGAGTCGATTCCCGTTCCCTGACCTTTGACAGGTCCTTCACACTCGCCGGTGCGGATGTTATAGTTGAGGATATGATAAAAACTGCCGTCAGAGCGCATATGATTTTTTATGCAGGTGTCGGCGTGACTCTGGGCAATGAGCGAAAAACGCGGGTCATTGGTCTCACGGCTTGCCCAATAAAGTAGAGGAATGTTCATCATAGAGTCGATGATAACCATTTTTTCTCTGCGTTCTTCAGGAAAAGCTCTGATAACTCCGGTTGCAAGATTATAACGTGATGCAAGGGATGCCGCCATATACATTGCACGACTCTTTGCTTTTTTGTTTCCTGTGAGACGATAGTTGATGCCGCTTGATATGTGCCACATAAAGCCAACATCGTGATGAAGAAGGTCGTAGTCGTCGGCGGCTCTTTCCAAAAGTGGTTCGCAGCTTTCGGCAACCTCACGGTACATTTCGTTTTTGGTTGATGCATACATAAGCCACATCATACCCGGCCAGAAACCGTTTGTCCAGCCTTCGGGAATAGTGTCTGCAAGGTCATTATATCTGCCGTTTTCGGTGGTGTAGGGAAGTTTATCTTTGTTGCGGGGAGCAACAACACTCATTTTGTCTTCAATTTTTTGCCATGTGGAGTCTATAAACTCACGATTTTCGTTGATTAATCTTTCATATATTCCCATTTGATAAATACCTCCGCGTATTTTGTTTAAGCGTTACCTCTACCTTGTTTGCGCCATTCGTTTTTCCTGCATTTCTGTACGTTTGGCACACAAAGGCACTATTGTATTTTCATTATACATATCAGGGTTTAAAAAAACAATAAATAAAACAACTAATATGTGGACAAAACAACTGTTACGTATTATATCAGAAAACCGCGACACAAATTATGTCGCGGTTCATAAGCTCATTTATTCATTCTCTCACCGGCAAGATATGCCTTGGGTGTTACTCCGGTCTGTTTTTTGAAAAGACGGTAACCATAAGACACATCATATATTGCCACATTTTCGCAGGCTTCCTTGAATGACATTTGCAAATTTTCCATAAGCTCACAAATCATTCTCACCTTTTCGCAATTTATATATTGGTGGATTCCCATTCCCACAACCGACTTGAAAACACTGTTGAGATAGTTGGGACTTTTTCCGAGATACTGTGCAATTTCCGAGAGCGGAATGTCAGAATCCATATGCTCAGCTATGTATCGTTTGATTTTGTATTCCAAAAGGGATGAAGCACTCTTTTTTCCATAAATCTTCTGACGGTAGATGCAGTCTAATTTAGACAGAATAGAAAGCACCGAAAGTGATATTGATAAGCTGTTTCGGTTGGCACTGCCTGCTGCATTTGAAATGATTGAGTAAAGCTCTTTTTTTATTTTCTCGTTTTCGGAGCAAGGCGGCACAATAAACGGTACCACAATGCCGTCGGTGTTTATGTCTATATTTTCATAATCCTCTACAAGCTCCTTTTCGCAGTTCATCAGCACCTGAACCGTACAATGGGTTTGAGGAGTGCCGTCGGCAGATACAAGCTCAATTGGCAAATTGCGCAGAAGCACCATAACACTGCCCGGCTCAATCAAATATTCCTTACCGTAAAGCTTGGCAGTTATTCCGCCGGTTTTGGTGTACACAATTTCAAAGCCGTTCATTTGTTCACCATAAACCTGCCGGTAATTATCCATATGAAAATGATGAGCAAAACCGATTTTTGGGTATTCATCAAAATTGAGATGCAGTCCGAGCATTAATTTTCACCCCTTAAATTTTCAACAAATCTGTCGCTACTTCCCGTTATCACCGTGATGCGACAGCATCACTTTTTTTGAATATACCACAAAATCGTTGTTTTGTCCACATTTTTTGTAAAAAATATAAAGAAAAACCAAATTTTCGCCAATTTCACATATATGCACAAAAAATGTGTGATTTTTAAGATTATTTTATGGACAAATGATATTTATCGTGATATAATAAAGAAAAAACAAAAGAGGAGCCACTGCCATGAAAAAAATGTTAAGCTTTTTAATCGCTATAATATTTCTTTTTTCCTCAACATCTGTGCTTGCACAAAATAACATAACCGTTGTTTTTGACGGTCAGAAACTAATTTCACCAATTGCTCCGCAAATTGTAAACGGCAGTACTATGGTTCCGTTCAGAACAATTTTCAGTGCCCTTGGAATGAGAGTTGAATGGAGCGAGGCAATGAAGATGGCATATGCCATGGATGGCGAAAAAACTGTTATATTCACCATTGGTTCAGCCAAGATGCGTGTGCAAACAGAAATCATACAGCTTCCTGTTGCCCCCTACATTTTAAACGGACACACCATGGTTCCTGTAAGGGTTGTGTGTCGTGCTCTTGGATGTGATGTTGACTGGAACGATTTTTCGAGAGAGGTTATTATCAAAACCCCCGGCTACATTGAACCATCATACACTCCGGTTATCGACCCCACACCTGCATACACCAATAAAAATGAGTCCAACTACAGCGCAAAGCTTGTTGAACTCATAAACTACGAACGCACAATAAACGGTTTAGAAGCGCTCAAAATTGACAACGAAATTGCAGAGGTTGCGCTCTCTCACAGCACCGATATGGCAATTTGTGACTATATAGACCACGTGTCACAATCTGGACTTAATCTTGATGACCGCCTGACCAATGCAGGAATATATTATGACTATGCTGCCGAAAACATCGCTTCCGGATTTTTGAATCCTCAGGAGGTTGTTCAAAGTTGGATGAATTCACCGTCTCACCGCGACATTATTCTCCGAACCGAATTTACACACATTGGCGTTGGCTACTATGCCGGCGGCTCAAACGGAACATACTGGACACTGGTTCTTGTTGGCAGATAATACAAAATGTGCCTGTATGAACGGTAGCACACAGAAAACTCTACTCATCAATTGGTTTTGTTTTGTTAACGTCTGAAATTTGAATTAGAATACCGGCAACAATTATAACAAGACCAAGAACAGATGTGAATTTTATAGGCTCTCCAAGCACAACCAAAGTCCACACAAGCGATACAAACGGCGTTATGTAGGCAAGATTTGAAATTCGTGCTGTGCCTCCTTCTTTGAGAGCAAGCACCCAAAGAGTGTTTGCAACCGCCATCGTAAACATTCCATTCCACGCAAATCCGGCAAGCTGAATACCATCGGGAATAAAAAGATCACCGTTTATAAAATTGACAACTGTTGTGAGCAAAAAGGTAACAAAATAGCTTATCATCATAGCTATCGGTTTTTCGTAGGAATATTTTTGGTTCAGCGAGGTAAACACACCATATGACACTGCACCAAGAATGCATAATATGATACCAATGACAGAACTGAGATTCATATTTGCAAAATTACCGCCTGCAACCACGCAAACACCAACAAACGACATTCCAATTGCAATGCATTTTCTGGCGGTGACTTTTTCTTTGAGTATTACGCAGGCACAGACAACACACATAACAGGCCACAGATAGTTTATTATAAAAGCCGTAGATGCAGGGAGTCTGTCTGCTCCTCCATAGTAAAATATGTAATACAAAAAGGTTCCGGGGAAGCAAATCAATGCCATTTTCACATAATCTTTGAATTTATAGCTTTTAAGCTTTTTGGCATTGCCGCCAATTATGATTGCACCAAGCAAAAAGATTGCCGCAAGAAATGAGCTTATCCACAAAACCTGAATGCTCGTGAGCTTCCCAAGCAAAAGCTTGGTTATTGTTGCAACAGTCGACCAACAAAAAATCGATGTGGCGGCATAAAGATATTTTTTCTTCATAAATTCCTCCGTAAACAGTCTGTCACAGCTATCCCGCCGACAAACCAAGGTTGTATTTTTGATATAATGTCCGAAATTTATTATATCACTTTCCAAAAAAAGTAAATGCAATATTTTGAACAAAAATAAAAACCTTACTAACCACTTATTCATAAAGAATATTGGAAAGTAAGGTTTTTGTTGTTGAATTTTTGAAATGCAGCGTATTAATATGAGCCGGATTTGGAACGGCTGCTGCCACGCTTTGATTCCATATTGCGTTTGATGTCGTGCATTTTTTCATCGCTCGCCTGTTTAAACTTATTGAGCTTATCTTCAAAAGAAAGACCGTCATCATAAGACCTTGACCAGTCAAACTCAGCAGGCTGAGCGTGAAGATCGGTTTCGGGCAGCTTGGGTGTGCGGGGCTTTTTCTCAAATCGGGGCTTTGTGGGTTCTTGTGTTATGCCGCGTTCTTGCATAACCTGCTTTATGGAAAGACCAATCTTTCCTTTTTTGTCGGGTGCAAGAACCTTAACATCAACAATATCACCAACCTTTACGTGATCATTGATGTCTTTAACATATGACGTGGAAATTTCGGAAATATGTACTAATCCGGTAAGTCCGCCCTCGAGCTCAACAAATGCACCGAAAGCAGTTATTCCGGTAACCTTTCCACTAAGGATTTTTCCTTCTTCAACCTGCATTGTAAAATACAGCCCCCTCATTTGCTATTTATTGTCATTTGTGTTGATGTATACTTTATCTCCGGGTTCAACAAGACCAAGAGTTTTTCTGGCAATTTTCTTGTAGTTCTCATCGCTGTGCATATTCAGTTTGTCTTCTTTAAGTGACCTGTTAATCTCTTTTTCTGCTTCAATACGGCTGTTGATTGCGGCAATTTCGGTCTTATAGTCACTTATACGACTGATAACCCCAAAGAATGCGGAACAAACAAAATATGCAACAATGCCTATCAACAAAAAATTTCTGATTAGCTTACGGTTCTTTTTCTGAGCCTTTTTCATATCAAAAAATCCTTTTATAAATTTATCAATATTACCAATTATCACATTATAAACCTATTCTGTAGT
>SVJL01000021.1 GCA_015068985.1 Oscillospiraceae bacterium | reverse complement strand
TAAGGCTCGTGTAGAAAAGGTGGAATATTATATTGACCGCAAATTTGCCACAGTATATGCTGAGCCGAAAGATGATGATAGCATCGGTGTGCACCCCGGCTTTGAGCTTATTGACAAGGCGAAAGAAAACATCAAAAAGTATGTTAACCGAAGATTTTTAAACGGTGTGGGCAAAGCTCTTGGCAAAAGATTGGAAAATCCTGATGCAGGAACAAGGATAACCGGCATAACATCAGTTAAAACAACCGATTCGGCAAAGACGCTTTATGCCGAAATACTTTTGTACAATATCGCAAAGGGTGACTTTGCAAGATTGGTTTGGGATTGCGCCCGTGAGTGTTTTCACGATGAGCTCTCCATGCTTATTGACCAAAACGCAATTCCCTGTGGCTACGGTGCTTCTTTACCGGAGCCGAAGGGGATGATTTTGGCACTCAAGAGCGTAGCTTCAAAAAATGCACAGCAAAAGGGCAACTCAATTAGAGTTTGCAGAGAGTCGGAAAAAGACAGTGTCATTGAAAATGCTTTTGAATCAGCATCAAAAACCGTAGTGATACACATTCCGGTGCTTTCTGCAGAGGCAATTGCCACCGCAGAGCCAAGCCTTATTAAAAAGGCGGAAGAGGGGATAGACGCTGTTTTGTCGTATGCTGTTCTTGCCGACAACAGTGCAAAAGAATCGCTCGACAAGCTGCGAAACACAATTGCCGAAAAAAATCATGGCGGCGAAGCTTTTCTGCTTAACATTGTTCAGAATGCTCAGTGTAAAAACTTTGAAATAATGGCAGATTCGTCTGTTTGTGTTCTTTGGGGCATCGAGTGGGCAAGGTGCAGCGGAGAGTGCACTGCGTTTGATGATGGGGCAATTGTTGTGTGTGATGAAGAGTTTTGTCACAAAAGACAGGAATACTGGGAAGAGGTAGCCGAAGCTTAAAGAAACTTTCGGATATCAACGGTCAGCTTTTCTTCAAGGTTTATAAGCCTTTTGGCAATATCCTTTGAAACCTCATCGGCACCTTCATATTTGTTGAGGTATTTGTTGAGAGATTTAACACCCATATTGCAGCCGTCTGTCATAAGGTCGGCAACGGTTGCATCTGTTTCGTTCATTGCAATCATCAGATTTGTTTTTATCCACGACATACTCTTTGCCATAACTGCAGGTTCTTTTCCGTCGTCATTATATTTTTCTAAAAGCTTTTCTATTTCGGTTCCGAGCTTGGCGTGTTCATCTTTGCATTTTGTGAGAAGTTTTTCAAATTCGCTGTTTCTTACGTTATCGAGAACGTCATCAATAGACGAAATCCCCATTTTTACTCCTGCATCACATTCTCTTAAAAGCTTTATTGTATCTTGTTCAATCATAATAAAAATCCTTTCATAGTTTGATAATATAATTGTGCCCAATATTAATTTAAATATGAGTTTGTAACAAAAGGGTAGAGAAACAGAACAAATTAGATAAAAAGGCTGTGTGTTTTTTGCACCGGCTACCTTTCGGAGTTCAATTCTCTTTAAATGGTGCCATAAAAAAACAGATGCAAAAAGCATCTGTCTTTTTTATGGAGCCGAGGAGAATTACAAAAGACGCTGTCTTTTGTGGTGCTCACGACCGTTAGCTCATTCGCATCAAAGCTCATTTCGCTAACAGTACCCGCTTGCACCAAGCCACCTAAAAATACGTCACCCGGACGCATTTTTGACGGTGGCTACCTTTCGGAGTTCAATTCTCTTTAAATGGTGCCATAAAAAAACAGATGCAAAAAGCATCTGTTTTTTTTATGGAGCCGAGGCGTCACTATTCAGTAGCTCGTCATTTGCTATATGGTTTGGCTTGGCATCTTGGGTGTGGGCTTGGTTTTAGCTAGGATTGCCTTAGAAGCTTTTGGACAAAAAAATGCCCTTACCGCTTAGTGCGGTAAGGGATTGCAGTCAATTATTAAGAGTTACTTTTATGGAGTCATGGTCTACTTCAATTTGATCTATTATATTTTTCAAAAATTCTCTAGCTTCAGGTGATTCTGATTCTTTGAGTTTATGTATTAGGTTTTTACAAACACTTTTCTTATCTGTTTTCTTATTATATTCATTAATCTTTGATTGTATTGATTCCTTAGATTTGTTTAGCTTTTCTAGTTTCTTTTTTAGTTCATCAGTCATTCCTGACTCTATAGCATGCAGAGTGTTATTTATGGCATTTTCTTTGCCACGTAGTTGAGTTTTGAGTTTTTTTATTTCTCTGTTTGCATTAGTATCTTGAATTATTTTATCGTAATCTGGGTAATTGTATAACATCTTGCCGATAGTCATAGCTACTAGTTTTTCTAAGTTTTCAGCTTCAATTTCTTTCATAGAACACTTTTTCTTTTTGTGGTTTGGGCAGAAGTATATGGTGTATTTTCTACCATGGCTGTTTTGAACACTTCCCTGCATATTAGAACCGCACTCTGCACATTTTAAAATGTCAAGATTACCTAGCATATAGTGACGTTTATGTTTGGTAACCTTACTATTTTTCAATTCTTGCACACGTTCAAATTGTTCCTTAGTAATAATTTGAGGGCAACCATGCTCAACGCGGATATGCTCGCTTTCGTCTCTAAGCATATTTCCATTACGCTTGCCGTTACTTTTCTTTTGAGCAGTCCTATTCCACACGTATGTACCTGTATATTTTTCTTGTTCTAAAATACTTTTAAATGAATTTTTGTTGAATGGGGTGCCATTCTTTTTAGTGTAACCATTAGTGTTAAGATAATCAGCAATTTTTTGGGAAGTGTAACCTTGCTCGAACATATTAAATATAATTTTAACAGCTTTTGCTTCTGTTTCGTTGATAGTCAACTGATGATCTTTTTGAGCATCATATCCCAGTGGCGGAACCCCACCGCAATGTAAGGCTTGCTTAGCTTTGTTAGACAAACCTGCGTGTGTGTGTAACGCATTATTGTCACTGTAATACTCGTTGCATATATGAAAAAAATACTCCATTAGTTTTCCCATCGGTGTATTGATGGATGGCTGGGAAACGCTTATGAGTTCAAAACCAAGGTCTGAAATTTCTTGGCTATATAGTATAGCATATCCTGCGTTGCGGAAAAATCTGCTCCAATCAAACACAAGAATGGTATCCCATTTTTGTGTTTTTTTAATATCTGCCATAAGTTTATTCAGTCCTGGGCGGTCTGGGGTTCTTCCTGTAATAGCTGTATCAACATATTCATTTACTAATTCTATATTGTTATTATTGCAATAATTCTCGATTTTCATTCTTTGATGTTCAATGGAACAGTCATCTTGATTTTCTGATGAATATCTCATATATGCTACTGCTAGTTTTTTCATAATAAGCCTCCTTATATAATATAAAAACATAGAGCCACCGTGATGATGGCTCTATGTTGTACTTAGTTACTTAGTAGTGCTGTAATGAGTTTTTTATTAAACTTTAACACGTTTTGATTATTGATTGTCTTAATAATTTTAAAGTTTTTATCTTTTAGGTTTTTACGTGTAATTTCAAATTTTACAGACATGGTTGTCACCTTTATTAACGTCTTAGTCATTACTGGCTAAGATTTATAGCAGCAATTTCAACACCGTCTGTATTTTCAAAAGAAATTTTTGAATACGAGCGAGATGTTGTGTCAGAATAGTCTAGGTGAAATTCATTAACGATAAAACTAATGAAAGACGCATTGTAACAAGTCTTTTTGTCATCGCCATTAAGCTTTAATTTGATACCGTTTTCGCCTACCATATTTTTCACCAAATATATAGCCCCGTCTTCAATAATGGGGTATGCATAACACTCATCTTCAAGCGCTAGTTTTGTTGCCAATGCTTTACTAATCGTAAAGCGTTTGCCATTCTTGTTGTATACTATGCTTACTGAGGGAGTACCATTACCACCTGAATAAAGTTTCGGTATGGAAATGTTTTCAACTGTTTTAATACGTTCTAAAAAATTTGATTTAATAGGCATGAGAATTGCCCTCCTTTATAAAAATTTAATTTGCTGATAAGAGATTTGTACGCTTTTTCACAAAATTCTTATCGAGATTCTTAGGGGGATATGTTAAAAAGACACCATAGCAGTCAACCGAGCATTGATTAATTCTTATTTTTTTTGTATAGTGACGACTTTCGGATTGAAAGAGAATCTTTTCTTTACTAAGGATTTTTTTTACCTGCGTTAAATCCAGTGTCGTTATTTCTTTTATAAGGTTTTCAAAAATATCTTTTCGAATCCATACAATGCTGTTGAACCTATATAGGTCTTGGTATCCCCATATTGAATGTTGTTTAATGAGATTTTCTTTGTTAGGAAATTTGGATTGATTGCTTAAAATATAGGTCTTGATTTCTTCATATATTTTTTCGGGTTCGTTCTCCATATTTTCATGTTTTTCTGACATTATTGTATATAATTGGCTTGTTAATACTGCTTCATCAAGTGAGAGATTTAACGAGCTATTCAATACATATGCCGCGGTTAAAATCATTGCAGGAATATTGAGCAAACGTCTAAAAACAGAGTTATTTGACGATGTCGAAAAAAAACCACCAAAAGTTTTATGGCAATCTTGAAAGTAATGAACGATTTCATCTTTGTGTGATAAAATCCATCGTATTAATGGTTCGGCAGCAGTACCATAATGGCTCCCAAAGAATGTGGAGACGTTTAGAGCATGCTCAGCGTCTTCGGTCCAAGGTAATGTAAGTTCTAACAGGCGTGCTTGTAAGCCGCTGTTTTTTGATGCTTGGTTAAACAGGCTAGACTCGCCAGTAAATACTATACAGCCGCTAAAATATTTGCGCGGTTGAAGAGTGCCATCATTTTTACAGCGAAGCTTACTTTTACCCTTGGGTAGATTGTACAGTAAAGATGTAAAATCCCAGTCAGGTACAGCGGAAGCTTCATCAATGTATATAGGAATACCTCTTGATTGACTCAGTTGGCACACGAAAGCATTTTGGGTGCAATTAAAATCACCGATCATTTTTGGGCTGAACCAAATACTTGACGATAATTTCAACGCGGTTGTTTTCCCTGAGGAACTGAGTCCGATGAAAGCAATCATTGGCATTTCAGTGATAACATTTTTTTGCATAAGTAAATGTGCAATGGGTGCAACTGCACCTATCGCTAATGCGAGTTCCATGTACCCTTTAGCGTAGACGTGTTTTTTAAGACCATTTTTCCAGTCAAGGAGACTGCCGAATGGTACAACGCTGTTTTCGCCTGTGTATGTGGAACGGTTTTTTTGCTTTTTTGTGCTGATTTGATGATGATGAAGAAAAATCTCTTCACCATCAGCGTTAACTGCAAAGCCGAGTGTATTATGCACAAAAGTTTTCGTTATTTTTGCCTCGGAGTCGAGAAGGATACACTGTAATATCTCGCGGTTTTGTGAGGAATCCACGCAAGAAAAGCCGAAATTTAACAGCATCGCGATTATGTTTTTGCCAAGAATATCGCGAGGTTTTACAATTTTCAGGTCATGTGTTGCGAATTCGATTACCAAGGTTATGGTTTCTTCTCCTGTCAACAAGCTTTTTTCAACCTGGCTGATGTATATATTTTGGGAGAAATATTCAAAATCACCTGTGTCTTCGACATCAACAAAAAGGCGACGATTTTTAATCTTGTACGTCATTTCGAACTATCAACACCGAGCATTTTCCTGTCAGCGATAGACAAATATCTACGATTGTGCGAGATGTGCCATTTCAAATCAACACTTTCTTTGCAACCCTCGAATTTAAAATAGTCGTCGAACCCAGCACTATCCAGATATTCGTCAAATGCGATTGTTCTCTCATTTCCTTCGATAAGGTAAAAGATTTCAGAGAACTCAAAAATTTTGCCGGATTCGTCGCACAGCTCGTAGGAAACTTTGAGTGCAGCGCTATCCTTATAGTCATCACAAAATTCAACATTTTTTACAACAGAGTTGTAAATACCAGGCTGAAGTTTGTTTTTTGAGGTTTGATTTAATCTCTTACTTCTTTTTGACATTAGCATTTAAAATAACCTACCTTTCTGCTAACATATGCCATGAACAGGAGGCGTATGTTGGACTTTTAATTTTATTATTTTTTCAAGGTTCATTTTTGAAGCTTTTGCTTCAGAATTTTTGTTGGAAACGTTTCCATGGCAAGAGGTGTTACCCTTGCTGTGTTAAGATATTACCACCGATTCCGAATTATGTCAATAACAATTGTTTAAATTCCTTTTTTGTGATTATAGTTTATTTATAACTTGATTTTCTTCCTGTTCCGTGGTATAGTTTTATTATGGCAAGGATTACGATTATCAGAAGTTTCCAATAAAATTCTGATTTTTGACAAAAGGAGTCACAAAATGGGGAAAAAAATACCATGTTCACAAAAATGTTTGCAGTTTTCAGACGAATTGTTTGCTCAAAAAGATAAATTGCATGTTAATGATTTTGTAAAAAAAATTGCACTAGATAATCTTGAAAGTCACGAAGGATGGAATACAAAATCGTCGTCTGAGCAATCAAAAGAGTTGGCTTTTGAAATGGATTATATATCTTCAACGGTTAGAAAAGCATTAAGCAAATTGCATCTTGAGGGCAAAATAGGACGTATAGGCAAATGCTATATATCTGTTGCTAATGCCAATTTACTAAAAGCAGAAGACTATTTGTATGAAAATCTTAAACCAAGTCAAAAATCAATGAAAAAAATTTCACAAGGCACATATGTAATATCAATAGAAAAGGAAGAGATAAACAATTACGAGGATTTTTGCTTTTCAAAAAAATATGACGGTAATCTAGAGAAAATAGAGACCGATTTAATGAAGGTTATAGAATTTATGTTGAAATCCGAAAAAGAAAAGACAGAGAAAGAAATTAAATACCGAAAATTGACGTCGTATCTAAAGGATTATATAGGAAAAGAATATTGTTATGATGTATTGAGAATGTGTGTAACATTGTTTGGAATAGTTAAATTATCTAAAGGGTATTGAATAAGAATGTTATTCTTGGTATCATACAACACTCCATTAATATCACTTGCAAAACAGCAATTGTTATGGTGAACTTTAATTTCCTTAAGATTGTTACACGAAATAAAAGCTTCTGATCCAATTAAATTAACGTTTTCTTGTATCTCAATATATTCAGCTGAATCACAACCAGCAAAAGCGTAATCTCCTACATGCTCCAATTTTATATTTAATACTATATTTTTTAATGATGAGCAAGCGTAGAATGCATAGGAATCAATTGAAGACACATTATCCCCTAAAACAAAATTTTGAAGTTTTGTACATCCATTAAATGCATATGAACCTATGTGTGTAACATTGTTTGGAATAGTTAAATTAGCTATACCACATTCTTCAAATGCGTAGTCACTAATAATAGTTAGCGAATTTGGAAGACTTAATGTTGAAATATTGGTGCAGTCAGCAAAGGTTCTTTCACCTATAATTGTAACACCTTCTTCTATCCTAACTGACTTTATTTGAGATTTATAAGCAATCCATGGCATGCTATTCGTTTGCCAACTATACCAATTATACATTGATCCATTTCCGCTGACTACGAACTCTCCATTATCATAAAATACCCATGTTGTATTATCGCCACATTTACCAGATGCCACCACTTCGGATGTTGCAAAACCACTTAACGATGTTATGTTTGACAATGCCAATATAAGGCATAGTACCACCACAAAATATTTATTTTTCATTATTAATCCCCTCCAACTTAAATATCACTACTAAGGAAATCCACATCTTCCGTTTCTTCTACACTATCTCTAATCATCCTCCTGATTGTTCTTTCGGAATAGTCATATTTCTGTGCCAATTCCGTAACATTTGTCCCGTCAAATTCTTTTATAACATTTTGCTGAATTAAGTGAGGATTATATAGACGAACAGGAAAATTAATCTGTTGTCCTTTGAATCTCAGGTATATTTTTAGAGTTGCGTCCAGACCAACAATTTCGCTAATCTCTTTGTAAACCATATTGTATAATTCCGATTCTTTCTCCACGTCTATCACCTCGCTATTACCATATATTACCATTTTTGCGTTGCCAAGTGAAATGCCATTTTCAATAGATTTGTCCATAAATTTATACCTATCTTTCTTTTAAATTTAAGATATGATATATATTCAATAATTTAAAAAATGCGAAAAGAGAAGCCTTGATATTAAGGCTTCTCTTTTTTGTTAATTAGAACAAAAAGATACCAACAAATGATTATTTATAGCAAACAAACACAGGAGGTACTAAAATGAAACGTAAAAAAATAACTGCACTCATTATTGAACCGAGAAAGCATCCAAAAATGTTGAAACTCGTAAACGATAGGGAAGTTATTAGGAATGTTGTATGTAAAGACAGCTCTTTATTTTCTGATATGAGAGTAACTCAAATAGACGAAAATATATATGCGGTTAGCAATAGGGATGCAGAACTATTGCAACTTAAGGGTAACAGAAAAATATGTGATAAAATCATAGCTGGCACAATACTTATTCTTGAAACAGACAAAAATGGGATAGTTGTAGATATGACAAACTCAAAATCCCAAAAATATCTTGATTTGTTTTGGGACGTAGAAACATATACTGATGAAGAAGTTAATATATCTTTTTGGAATGATTTTGAAGAAACAATTACAAAAGGATATTATTGATATTTCAAATAATTATATAATTTTAAAAGTTAATGAATATCCTACCCACAACAAAGACAAACACCGCTTGGCAAGTAAACCTTGACCAAAGCGGTGTTTCTTGTTATATAACACGTGACGTGTTATTGACGAATGGAGCCGAGGAGAATTGAACTCCTGTCCGAAAATCTATTCACAGCGGGGTCTCCGAGCGCAGTTTGTGTTCGGGATTCCCCCAAGATAAAACACACAAACAAGCTTTATCTGTCGGTAGCTTCATTGTTCATGGGCAGCTCAAAGCTTTGCTGCCTCACGTTCACCGCTAAATGACGCTCTTATCCCAAATGCGGTAGTTCAGGTAAGAACGGCTGCCTTTAATTAGGCAGCGTATGCTACGTTATTGTTAGCGTTTAATTTTAAAGTTTGAGTTTTTTAAAGCGGTACTCGCCGCTGCTCGCTCCTGCTGCTTCAAAACCCCCGTCGAACCCTGTACGGCCCCACATAGTTATTAGCGATTGGATAATAGCGAATGGGCTATTGATTGGAGTAGACCTATATATTATATGCAAAATTAAATTAAATGTCAACGGTAATTTTTGTTAATTTTTGTTTTGTATCAGAGCTTCGCATCTGTAGATTGGGTTGCCTTTTTCGGAAAAAAGTGTTTCATATTCGGTCATAACATTGCCCTCAAAGCCTGATGCGTGAAGATCGAGAGTTATGTTTCTGAGTCTGAGACCATAGTCCGAAAATGAATTGAGCGAAAACTCAAACAGACCTTTATTGTCGGTTTTGAAGTGAATTGCACCGTCGTCAGATAGCAGCTTTTCCCAAAGTGCAAGATAGTTTTCGTGAGTCAGTCGGCGTTTACGATATCCGTTTTTGGGCCACGGATCGCAAAAGTTAATATATATGACCTCACACTTTGTGGCCGTGTCAAACTCTGCCAAAATGTTGGCATCGCCTGCCACAAACTTAACGTTTGTAAGACCTCTCTCTTTAACTTTTTCGGCGGCAAGCACCAAAACATCATGATTTTTTTCAAACGCAATAAAATTGATGTGGGGGTTGTTGGCGGCGGTTTCTGCTATGAATTTGCCCTTTCCGCAACCAATTTCAAGACGAAGCGGAGCATCGTTTTGAAATGCTGCCTTTATGTTGCTTTTATATGCGAGAATATCGCTGATAATGTATTGTGAGCACGCTTCGAGTCGTTCTTCGCGGTGCTTTTTTCTTCTCATTCTCATGGGTGTTTGTGTCCTTTTTTGTTTTATTTATTTTCGTCAACAACAAGCTCTTTTATAGATGTTGCAAGGCCTGCAATCCCCTGAATTTCGCTGGGGATAATAATTTTTGTTGCGTTGCCGGAGGCGAGCTTTTCCAGTGCTTCAAAGCCTTTGAGTGCAACAATTGCATTGCCGGGTGAGGCTTCGTTGAGCTTTTTGATGCCTTCTGCCGTTGCACTTTGCACACTCAGTATTGCTTCTGCCTCACCCTGAGCCTCACGAATGGCTGTTTCTTTGGCGGCTTCAGCTCTGAGAATTGCAGCTTCCTTTTCACCCTCTGCAATGAGGATTGCACTCTTCTTTTCACCCTCTGCTTTGAGGATAAGCTCTCTGCGTTCACGCTCAGCTTTCATCTGACGCTCCATAGCATCTCTGATTTGCTTTGGCGGAATAATGTTTTTGAGCTCTACACGATTAACCTTAATGCCCCAGGGGTCGGTTGCTTCATCCAGAATGGCACGCATTTTTGAGTTGATGGTGTCACGTGATGTGAGAGTCTGGTCAAGCTCTAGATCGCCAATGATGTTTCTGAGTGTGGTTGCAGTGAGGTTTTCAATTGCCGAAAGTGGGCGTTCAACTCCATACACAAAAAGCTTGGGGTCGGTTATCTGATAAAAAATAACTGTGTCTATTTGCATTGTAACGTTATCTTTGGTGATAACCGGCTGAGGCTCAAAGTCTACAACCTGCTCTTTGAGCGACACTGTTTTTGCAATGCGGTCAATAAACGGAATTTTCATATGAAAACCAACGCTCCAAGTTGCCTGATAAGCACCGAGACGTTCGATGATTGCTGTGTGAGCCTGTGGGATAACCCTGATGTTTTTAACAAGGATTATGAGCACGATTACTGCAATAATAATTACCGGTAACATAATATTTAGTCCTCCTTTTCAACTATCAGCTTAACTCCGCTGATTTCTTTGATTCTGACCTTTGTTCCAATGCTGATTTCTTCTTTGTTGCCTGCCACTGCTGCCCAGTGGGAGCCGTTAACCGTTACCCGACCGGCAAACTTGGTGTTGTCTATCTCCTCTGTCACAATTCCGGTTTCGCCAATAAGGCGGTCGGCATTGGTAGCAACGGTTTTGGTGTTTCTGAATTTTTTGATAAAAGGTTTGGCAATTAGCAGCGAAACTGCGGTAACTGCCACAAACACGACGAGCTGACAAATCAGCCCACCGCCAAAATATGCAGCAATAATTGCTCCCAGAGCACCAATTGCAAACCATATGCTCACAAGGTTAACGGTGGAGGCTTCAACAATCAGCATTGCTACCATAAATATTATCCACAAAATATATTCCATAATATACATCCTTTCCTTTAGCTATTCCGAAGCCCCAACGGAGAAAAATATACATTCATTTTCCTATTCGTACCAAACTTTATCTTATCTGCCCCGAACCAAGAATGATGTATTTGTAGGTTGTGAGTTCTTTTATGCCCATTGGGCCTCTTGCGTGAAGCTTTTGAGTGCTTATGCCAATCTCTGCACCAAGACCAAACTCAAACCCGTCTGTGAAACGTGTTGATGCGTTAACATACACAGCCGCAGAGTCGATGCTGTCCAAAAACAGATTTGCGTTTGTGTAGTCGTTTGTGATGATGCACTCCGAGTGTCCTGTTGAATATTTTTCTATGTGGTCAATTGCTTCGGTTATGTCTTCTACAATCTTAACCGAAATGGTCAACGACAAAAACTCAGTGCCAAAATCTTCATCGGTTGCAACCGAGTCGCATTCCATTTTTTGCACGGTTTTTTCGCAGCCTCTGATTTCAACATTTTTTTCTTTCAGTGCACGGTGAAGCTTGGTGAAAAATTCGTCCGACACATTTTTGTGAATCAGCAAACTTTCTGCTGCATTACACACCGATGGACGGCTTGTTTTTGCATTGACAATAATGCTCAGTGCCATATCCTCGTTGGCACTTTCGTCAACAAAAATGTGACAGTTGCCAACGCCGGTTTCAATCACGGGGACAGTTGCATTTTGCACAACCGACCTGATTAGTCCGGCTCCGCCTCGTGGAATCAGCACGTCAAGATATGAGTTCATTTTCATAAGGGCTGTTGCAGTTTCGCGTGAGGTGTCTTCCACAAAGCAAACACAATTGGCAGATATTGCGCATTTTTCCAAAGATGCCCTCATTATGTCGGATAGGATTTTGTTTGAGCAATATGCGTCGCTTCCCCCCCTGAGAACAACAGCATTGGAGGCTTTGAGACAAAGAACGGCAGTGTCGACCGTAACATTTGGTCGTGATTCATAAATAACTCCTGCCACTCCAAGAGGCACTCTTTTTTTGCCGACCTTAAGTCCGTTTGGAAGCTGTTTCATCTCTGTCAGCTCGCCAACGGGGTCGGGGAGTGATGCAACCTGACGCACTCCCTCTGCAATGCCGTCAATTCTGTCGGCTGTGAGGGTGAGACGGTCTAAAAGGCCTTTGTTCATTCCATTCTGAACGGCTTTTTCAATATCTTTTTTATTCTCTTCAAGAATAAGTTGTTTTTTTGCTTCAAGGTCGGAAGCTATGGTGAGAAGTGCTTTGTTTTTGTCGAGTGTGCCAACAGCTCTCAGCTCTTTTGAAGCTTTTTTTGCACTCCGGCACAGCAGTTCTAAATTGTTCATTGGTATCACTCCAGTATGGTTGATTTTTTTGTTCGGCATAAGTTGGGTAAGCATATGGAAGTCTTACCCACGGCGGCATAAAATTTTATATGGAGCTATGATTGGATATATTTTTGTCCGTTTGGGCTTCGGAATGGCTCGCTATGCTCGCACATTCCTGCAGAGTCACTCCCAAAAACACATCCAATCATATGCTCTGCGAAAGTTTTTCGCTTGCCGCCACGGGTACGATAGCTGCGGTTCGCACTACGCAGCCATCCATATGCTTTTCGGAGCGGAATTGCTTATTGGTTTTAAAAATCAATTTTTTTGCCGAAAATCAATGCTGAATCAGTTTCCGCTTCACTGCATTGATTTAGAAAATTCTGTTCGACGGCTGATAGCCGGAGTTAATTTTCGTTCGGCAAAAAATGCAGATTTTTAAAATGCCGAAGGCAAGATAAGCACCAAGAGCAAAGAAAAGCATATGAATGGCGTGTCATCTTCCTTATGCTCATCCGCCTTATGTTACGCTTTAAATAGCGTTCCCACACTTTTGCCGTCTGTGATGTCATAAAGAATTTCGGGGTCGGCACCGTTTGCAATTATCATGTCTATGCCGGCTCTTGTGGCGGCCTCAGCCGCATGAATTTTGGTTATCATTCCGCCGGTGCCGCGGCTTGTGCCTGCTCCTCCTGCAAGAGCTTCTATGCTTTCGTCAATTTTGTCGATTCGTTCAATAAGTTTTGCGTTTTTGTCGGCTCTCGGGTCTGCATCATACAGCCCGTCAATATCGGAAAGAATAATCAGCAGTGACGCCTTTGCAAGGCAGGCAACAGTTGCCGAAAGGGTGTCGTTGTCGCCAAATTCAATCTGTTCTGTGCTTACGGTGTCATTTTCGTTAACAATTGGTATGATGCCCAGTTGGAGGAGCTTTTCAAAGGTGTTGGCGGCGTTTTCGTTTCTTACCGGATCGCTCACAACGTCTTTGGTCAAAAGAATCTGAGCCACGTTGTGATTGTATTCGCCAAAAAGCTTTGAATAGTAATTCATAAGCTCACACTGGCCAATGGCAGCAAGAGCCTGTTTGTCTCTTGTACATTCGGGGCGTTTTGATATGCCAAGCTTGCCCATTCCGATGCCGATTGCACCGGAGCTCACAAGAATAACCTTTTTTCCGCTGTTTTTTATGTCGGAAAGAACCTTAACGAGCTTTTCGACCCTGCGAATGTTGATGCCACCGCCATCATAGGTGAGGGTGGATGTGCCAACTTTAACAACAATGATGTTTGAATTATTTGTGGTGTTCATAGTATTCCTCTCAAATGTCTATATGCCAAACTACCTACACAATAAAAATAATGTGTAGGTAGGAGACAAATATCAGATTTGGTTTTAAAATTACTTTCTGAGCTCACTTCTGCACTGTTTAACTCTGTCGTTAACAGCTTTGAAATCCGACTCAACTCTTTCTAAGATATCATCTGCAAATTTGAGAGAAGCAAGTCTGATTTCTCTGCCTTCCTTCTGAGCTTTTGCAATGATTTCATTAGCGTTGGCAACAGCCTTTTTGGTGATTTCGTGCTCGTCAATAAGGCCGAGGATCTTGTGTTCAACCTCTTTAACCTTGGCATCAGCCTGTTTCTGAGCATCTGAAATAATTCTTTTGCTGTCTTCTGCGATAGATTTTGCCACTCTGAGTTCGTCGGGAAGCTGAAGACTTATATCGTTGATGAGAGACATAACCTGTTCTTTGTTGATAAGAGATTTTTTGGAAAATGGAACATCAAAGCCTTTGTCCACTATATCCTCTAATTCACTTAAAAGTTCAATAACATCCATCGTATGTATCCTCCTTTATTGGGTTTTCTTAATTTCGTTTTTGATTTCTTCAATCATAAAATCGGGAACCAGCCCATTCAGGCTGCCGCCTAAGTTTGCAATTTCTTTAACAATGCTTGACGAAAGATAGGAATATTTACCGTTTGTCATAAGAAACATTGTTTCGATGTTGGGACTCAGGGCTCTGTTGGTAAGAGCCATCTGAAATTCATATTCAAAATCGGACACTGCTCTGAGACCTTTAATAATGATGCTTGCGTTAATTTGGTTAGCATAGTTCACTAATAGCCCCGAAAAGCTGTCAATTTCAACGTTGGGCAAGTCGGCTGTGGCACGTTTGAGCCAGTCGATTCGTTGCTCCAATGAAAACTTAGGCTTTTTTGAACTGTTTGTTAAAATAGCAACATACACCTTATCAAAGGTTTTGGCTGCTCTTTTTATTATATCCAAATGTCCGTTGGTCATAGGGTCAAAGCTTCCGGGATATACAGCTGTTCTCATTGTGCCTCCAGAATATTTATACAGACTCTGCCGTATCTTTTGTTTTTGAGCAGGCTGTAGTTTTGTATATCTATTTCGGTTCCGTTGTCGAACTCTGCCACCACAACTCCCCCTGCCTCCAGAAGAGAAAGAGAAGCTATTTTTTCAAGAGCAACATCAATAAAACCGTTTGCATAGGGCGGATCAAGAAAAATAATGTTGAATTTAGAGCCCTTGGATGCAAGAGTGGAAAGAACGTTTTGAAAATCGTCACACAAAACCTCTGCCATAGTGTCTGTTCGAGATTTTCGGAGGTTTTCGCTGATGACATTCACAGCACCGCGGCTTTTGTCGGCAAAGGTGCAGCTTTTTGCACCACGGCTCAGGGCTTCAATTCCCAAAGCTCCGCTGCCTGCAAAAAGGTCGAGAACTTTCGCTTCCCTGACGGAGTCGAAAAGCATACTGAATATGGCTTCTTTAACATTGTCGAGGGTGGGGCGGGTGGCATCTCCGGGAAGAGATGCAAGCTTTAGACCTCTTGCTGTGCCTGAAATAACTCTCAAAACATAATTCTCCTATATTAAATATACTTATATGTATTATATAATTTCTTTATTGTGTTGTCAATAGAAAATTTTTGTTTTTAACAATTTGTTTAAATATAAAAGGATTGAAAACGGCTTTGTTTTCAATCCTTTTGTCATTTTTATTAATCCAAATCAAATTCTGAGTACTTTTTGGTTTCGTCTTTTTTGTAGCGAATCCATCTTCCGCGTGTAAAATCGGGAATAGCAACCGGTGCACCGCCGCAAGCTATAGAAGCCTCCGAAAGTGCACTAATCGACATCCACGTTGCAGCATCATACACGTCTACCGGCATTTCGGCACCTGTTTTAACAGATTCAAAGAATGCCGAAAGAACAAGGTAGTCCATGCCGTTGTGACCGCCTTTTAAAGCTTCTTCGCCATATTTTGCCCAAATGTCGGGCTTATATTCTTCAAAATATTTCTCGGCATTGCCCCAGTTTGGCTTCCATGGATCCCACTCGTGTTCGGGGTCAAAGTGAACGTCTTCAAGATATATTGAGTTGTCGCCCTCAAAATATCCGCCTTTTGTGCCGCGTACAGAGAAGAAGCGGCTGTAGTTTCGGGGGAGGGTGGTGTCGAGGGTCAAAAGAATGGTTTCGCCGCCGGCACAGGTGATAATTGTGTTAATAACATCGCCCTGACAAAAATCTGTTTCCACAAGCTCGGGAGTTTCGGCACCTTTTTGTTTGAGATATTCTCTTATGCCGTTGCCCTTTGATGCAATAGAAACCAGCGAAACCAGACGGTTTCCCTTGTTTATGTCGAGAATTTTGCAAATAGGTCCGAGCTGATGCTGAGGGTAGTTGTCGCAATTGCGGCGCATATAGTTGCGGAGGCGGTAGTGCTTTGTGGTGTAGCCGCCGATGATTTCGCTGCGAAGGTCGTGACCGTAGCCACCTGTGCAATGAGAAATCTTTCCGAAAAGTCCTTCTCTTTTCATTTTGAGAGAAAGCATTTCCATCTGTCCGTAGCAGCAGTTTTCCAAAAGCATAAATGGAGTTTTGGTTTCTTCATAGGTGCGAACCAGCTCGTAGCAGTCTTCCACACTGTAGGCTCCGCCTGTTTCGCAGCCAACGGGAACACCTGCTCTCATTGCTGCACAGCTAACTCTGATGTGGTCTTCCCACGATGTTGACACAATAACGCAATCCACCTTGCCTGAGTTAAGAACCTCTTCGTGATTTGCTGTTATCAGTTCAGGTCTTTTGCCTGTCATTTCTTCTATTATATCTGCCGACATTTCGGCACGATCTATAAATTCGTCACAAACTGCAGTAACAACAACATTTCTGCCAAGGCTTTGTGTTTGTTTCATAAGACTTCTGCCTCTGCCACCGAGACCGATAACTCCAAGTCTGATTTCTTCCATTTTTAAACCCTCCTAAAAAGATGTTTACAAAAGCATAATTATTTGTTATAATCCTATTATACATTATTCAAAATCTAAAACAAGCCACATATAGACCAAAAAACCATAAATTTGGATACTTTGAGGTGATTGATATGAGAAGCCAATATATGCCCGATTTTAAGTGCGACGTTAAAGGGCTGGTGACGGCATTTTCCGAAAAAATCAAAGACGGTTACAATTTCAGGGGTGAGATGCACAATTTTTGGGAGCTTGTCTGCATCTGGGAGGGCAAGGCAATAGTGTCGGAAGACGACAGGGTATACGAGCTTGGTGCAGGAAACGTTATTTTTCACAAGCCTATGGAATTTCACAAAATCCGTGTTGAAAAGGGTAGTTATGCACGAATGATGGTTATTTCGTTTTATGCAAACGATTCTGCGTTTGAAAGACTCGGTGACGGCGTTTTTGAGCTTGATGCCGAAAAAAAGAATCATCTTGAAGAGGTGTTTTCTCTCATTGAAGAGTATTTTGATCTTAACTTTTATGTTGAACAAAAAGCCGAACCCGACCCTGTTGGCGAAAAAATCACATATCTTAATTTTGAATTGTTTTTGCTCTCTATTCTTTCTGCCGAAAGCAGAAGTAATGCACGCCAGAGCAGCCAGAGTGCCATAAATTACAAAAACATTATAGACGTGATGAAAGACAATATTGACAAAAACCTTTCGGCTTCCGAAATTGCGGCAATGTGCAATCTCAGCGAAAGCAATGTCAAAAAGATCTTTGCCAAATACACCGACGGCGGCGTTATAAAGCATTTTAACCGCCTCAAAATCAAAAGAGCAATGAGGCTTCTTAAGGCGGGGCACTCTGTATCGGAAACAAGCGATATGCTTGGATTTCTCAATCCAAGTTATTTTGCGGTGGTGTTTCAGCGTGAAGCGGGGGAGCTCCCGTCTCATTATCGCCAGAGCCAGAGAGATAAATGGCGGAATTTGACTTGATGATTTATAAAAACTATGATATAATGCATTTATGCATCTTGCAGAAAGGACAAAAGACTATGGAATGGACAAAAGTAACCATATATACGTCGGCACTGGGAATTGACTTTGTGTGTGATATGCTGGCAGACCTCGGTATCAACGGAGTTGAAATAGAAGACGAACAGGACTTTATGGATTTTCTTGAAGACAACAAAAAATATTGGGATTATGTTGACGACGAGCTTATGGAGGAAAAGAAAAAAGAAACCTGCGTGAAAATATATCTGGAAAACAACGAATCTCTTCAGGAAAATCTCATTTCTTTAAAAACCGCCCTCACCTCTCTTTCTGCACGGGATGAAGGCGGCGAATGGGGCAGACTCGAATTTGAAACTGAGGGCATAAATGAAGAAGACTGGGCAAACAACTGGAAAAAGTATTTTCACCCAATCTCTGTTGGTGAGAAAATTCTTATTCAGCCTCAGTGGGAGCCCCTTAAAGAAGAAACTGACCGCATTGTTTTTACGGTGAATCCCGGAATGACTTTCGGCACCGGTACTCATCACACAACCAAGCTTTGCATAGAGGAGCTTGAAAAGGCTGTAACACCCAAAACTGAGCTTTTAGATATTGGTTGCGGAAGCGGCATACTTTCGGTTATATCTTTGCTTCTTGGTGCAAAAGAGGCGTGGGCACTCGACATCGACCCCGCCTGCGAGCACGTTGCACTTGAAAACGCTGTTTTAAACGGCGTTGACACATCAAAATATCACATATATTCGGGCGACATTATATCCGACAAAGCTCTTTTTGAAAAGCTGGCGGTGCGTAAATATGATGTTATTGCAGCCAACATTGTGGCAGATGTTATCATTGCACTCCTGCCAACGGTTAAAAAGCTGATTGCCCCCGGAGGCACGTTTGTGTGCTCGGGCATAATTGAAGAAAGACTTCCCGATGTTTTGGATGCAATGGAAAAAGAAAACATCATTGTGTCCCATAAAGCTGAGTCGGGCGGATGGGTTGCTATGTCGTGCATATTTTAAATGGAAAGTTTTAATTACAAAAAACTCTTGACTAAACCTATGTTCACTTGGTATAATATGGTGTTGAGAGGTGAAGTTGATGCACCGATTTTTTATTGATTACTCTGCCGACGGCAGACAGGAGCTTGTCATCACCGGCGATGATGTTGCTCATATATCAAGAGTTTTGCGCCTCAATGCAGGCGATGAAATAACAGTGTGCGATGCAGAGTGTACAGATTGCATCTGCACTATCGAAAGCATAACAAAATCTGAAGTTGTAGTTTCTGTGCAGAGCCGTGAGCCAAACCCCAATGAGCCGCCCATAAGTGTTTTTGTGTATCAGGGTGTGCCAAAGGGCGATAAGCTCGACACGGTTGTGCAAAAGTGCGTTGAGCTCGGAGCCGTTAAAATTGTTCCCGTTGCAATGAAACGCAGCGTGGCAGTTATCAAGGATGCCGACAAAAAACAACAACGTATGCAAAAAATTGCACTTGAAGCCGCCAAGCAGTGCGGCAGAGCAAGGGTTCCTGAGGTTGGATGCGTGATGAGCTTTGCCGATGCCATAAAGGAAGCCAAAAGCTTTTGCGATTTGTGCCTTTTGCCATATGAGGGCGAAAAGGTTTGCAGCATAAAAACCGTTCTTGCCAAAAAGAAAACTGCAAAAAGCATTTGCATTTTCATTGGCCCTGAGGGCGGGTTTGATTTGGCAGAGGTTGAAGCAGCAACAGAACTCGGATTTGAGATTGTGTCGATGGGACCGCGTATACTTCGCACCGAAACCGCACCCCTTGCGGCACTTACTGCCGTTATGTATGAAATGGGTGACTGGTGAAATACTAAAGAAAGTTTTCTTTTAATAACGTATTATGCATTGCTTTTGTGCTATGCATGGAATGGAGCTTAAAATGAAAAAAAATAAAAGAAACACAAAGGTTTCAGAACATAAAGAACAGGCTTTTTCTAAAGCGGTAGCTCTGGAGAAAGAGTCTAATATTACACTTGTTTCAACAAGTGTTGCAATTGTTTCGTTTTTCCTTATGCTTTATGTGCACAACACTGTAACAACCAGCTTTATGACAGCAGGCAGAGTGCTTGGTGTTATTCAGATTCTGCTTCTTTTGGCTGCTGTTGGATGTGCTGTGTTTGCAGTATGGAAAAAGAAAACATTCCTTTGGGAATATGTTGCATTTTGTGCAGTGATGGCACTGGGTTACTATTTTCTTGCCAACCCCGGAATAACAGCATTTCCCTTCCTTTGCAAAGAGGTAGACGGTCTTCTTTATGCAGCTTCTCCCTTTGCACAAAAGCTTGGCGAAGCCTTTACAACGCAAAGAGTTATATATGTTCTTTGGGCTCTTAATGTGATCTATGGGGTTCTTGCAATTGTGCTCCATTCTGTTAAATATTCAAAAATCAAAAAAGGCAGCAATAAATAATGAGAATTGTTATTCAAAGAGTAAAAAACGCAAGCGTAAAAATAGACGGCACAGTTAAAGGTGCAATAGGGCAGGGTATTTTAGCTTTGGTTGGATTTTGTGAAGACGACACCGAGCAGCTTTTGGAGCCTATGGCAGAAAAAATGATTAATCTCCGCATTTTTGAAGATTCCGACGAAAAAATGAACCTTTCGCTAACAGACGTTGGCGGCGAGCTTCTTGCCATATCTCAGTTTACGCTTTATGCCGATTGCCGCAAGGGCAGACGCCCGTCTTTCACATCTGCCAAAAGACCCGATGAAGCAGAAGCACTTTATGATAAGTTTGTTGAATTGTGCGAAATGAAAATGGGGCATAAAATTCAGACCGGAAGCTTTGGCGCAGATATGAAGGTTGAGCTTTTAAATGACGGGCCGGTTACAATTGTTCTGGATTCTACGGAAATTGTAAAATAAATATTTGTGATTTTAAAGCCGCTATCGCAAGATAGCGGTTTTGTTGTTAAAAATTATTTGACATAAATTGGATGATGATAAGCAATGCCGCTCCGAAAAGCATATGGATGGCTGTTTAGAGCTCTAAACTAATCTTGTGCAAAGCCCGAAGTTCTATTGGCTTCACGTCGCAACCTATGAGTACGGTTTATAAATTGTATTTTTCCAATATGCACCTTGCAATATCAATTACTTATGCTGATTGCAAGGTGCAAGCCGAGCTTCATCTGAGTGATGAGTGCGAGGCGGTATTGAAAGAAAAATGCAATTTATAAACAGGAAGTACTCATCCAGTTGCGAAGAGAAGCTAATAGAACGAGAGGCTCACAAATGCAGTTTTCTTCTTTATGTTCATTCAACTTATGTTGTCGCACTTTTGTCATCAGTAATGTCGGCTATCGATCCGCATATTCCCATATTTTGACGGAGACACATTTGTTTCACGCTTAAACGCTTTTGAAAAATACGCCTGACTGCTGAATCCCAATTTGTCGGCAACCTCTGTTACCGATTGCCCACAGCTTAGCATCTGAGCGGCATATTTCAGTTTCAACTTCAAAAAAAACCTGTGGACACCCAGACCGGTATAACCGGAAAAAATTCTCTTTAACCCCGCTGTGCTCACTCCGCTGTGACGGGCAATATCTTCAAGCTTCGGATTCCTGCATATATATTGATTCATATAGTCCACAGCTTTTGAAAAAACAATGCTGTCAGGTGATGTTGACGCCGGTGATTCTTTTGCCTCGTCCACCAAAGAAAGCATCAGTCTGTAAAGATAGGAAACAACGGTCTGAGAATAATTAACATCTTTCTTGAACCGGGCAAGATACATATCAATCATTGTTTCATCAGAGCAAGTTCCGTCCCACTTTTCGTCTGCAAAGTTTATGAGCTCAAGCAAAATGCTTTTTTGTTTTTCGGAAAGCACAAACACCTTGTCATTTAGCTTTTTGCAAAGCTTTCCCTCAGCCGAAAACGAAAACACAACAATTGTTGCAGTTTCGTCGGTGGTAACGTGAAATTTGTGCATTTCAAGGGGTTTGTGAAAAATCAGCTCCCCTCCCGAAAGATTATACATCCTGTCGTCGGCAACGGCACAAATTGACCCCTCAACAACATACACACACTCCCAGAACGGATGCATTTCGCCTGCGTAATAATAGGTTTTGTCATATTGTGATTTAAAAAACGAATACATCTCCGATATGCAGATTTGTTCTTCAATTTTGTATGGCGGCCATCTCATAACATCACTCCCTGAGCCAAAAAGACATAAATTTGAGCTGTTTGTCTATTTTCATATGTTTTTAGCTATGATATAATATTATCATAAATTAAAAGTGTTGTAAAGAAAAATTATAAGGTAGGAGAATTGCCATGAAACAACTATCACTTGTTCTAATAGGCGGCGGCGACCGTGGCAGCAGTTACTTAAAATATCTGCAAAAAAACCCCGGCAAATTCAGAGTCGCAGCCATTGCAGAACCCGTTAAGGAAAAAAGAGAGTATTTAAGAGATGTATACAATATACCGGTCGATATGTGCTTTGAAAGCTTTGAAGAGCTTTTGTCGCTACCAAAGCTTGCCGACATTGCAATGATTTGCACTCAGGATAAAATGCACTTTGCACCTGCAATGAAAGCCATCGAAAAGAAATATGATTTGCTATTGGAAAAGCCGATTGCTCCAACAGCAGAAGAGTGCAAAAAAATTACAGAAGCCGCAAACAAAAACGGTGTTAAGGTTTTGGTGTGTCACGTTTTAAGATACACCCCATTTTATAAGTTCATCAAAAACTTTATCGAAAGCGGAAAGCTTGGTGATATAATAAATATAACCCACACAGAGGGTGTTGGCATAACAAATATGAGCCACAGCTTTGTGAGAGGCAACTGGCGAAAAACCGACGAATCTGCTCCGATGATTCTGGCAAAATGCTGTCACGATACCGACCTTTTGCAGTGGTTACTCGGTGAAGAATGTGAAAGCGTGCAGTCTTTCGGTACGCTTACCTATTATCGCAGTGAAAACGCACCCGAGGGCGCAACAAAACGCTGTCTCGACGGTTGCCCCCATAAAGACACCTGTCTTTATTACGCACCCGATTTCTATAAGGTAAACACCGCCGAAATACACCATTTCAGAGCAATTGTTGCCAACAAGTTTGAACCCACCGACGAAGAAATTGATGAGGCATTAATAACATCACCCTATGGCAGATGCGTGTATTATTGTGACAACGACGTTGTTGACCACCAGATGGTGAACATTCAGTTTAAGGGTGGAAAAAACGCAGTGCTCATAATGTCTCCGTTCAACAAGGCAGGCAGAATATCAACCTTTATGGGCACAAAGGGCGAGCTTCGTGCCGATATGGAAGAGCAAACCTTATATTTTTACGATTTAAAAACAAGAGAAACAACTCAAATCTACACTCCGCTCACCGATTTTGACCAGTCCATTGCAGGCGGTCACGGTGGCGGTGATATGGGCATTATGGAAGACCTTTACGAATATATTGCCAACAATAATCCGTCAAACTCCATTTCCGACATATCATTTTCTTGCATTAGTCATATGATAGCCTTTGCAGCCGAAAAATCAAGGCTCGAGGGCACTGTTGTTGATATAGACACCATTTAAAACCCAACCTAAAGATTTCGGCAAACAATTTCTTCGGGTGTATAATCTGGTTTTTCAGGCATTGCAACAGCTCTGAAAATAACGGGCGTAAAACAATTCACAATCTCTCCTGTAGATAAATTAATCCTCGTTGCTGTTGTATGTTTTGTTGTGCAAAATTGTTTGTATAATGTACTTTGCTTGTGTCATAAAATTATTGACATATTCTAAAATTTGTGATAATATAAGTGTAGCAAGAGGGAACGACATCAGTTGTTTCCGCAAAAGTTTATAGTTTATTTTATGAAACCGTCACTTTGGCAGAAGTGGCGGTTATTTCTTTATGTAAAGTATAATAATCATTACTAATAAAGTAAAAGAAATTATTTCTTCC
>SVJL01000137.1 GCA_015068985.1 Oscillospiraceae bacterium | reverse complement strand
TGTTTTCGGGGCGATACCCCTTTATATCTGCAATGGTACACGGTTCCCACCCCCATGCGTGGTCAATGAGAAGCTCCGCATTTACGCCGAAAAGCTTATACAAGCGGTCTTCACCGTGGGGCATCATCGAAAATCTTGCAATATCGCCCATAGTGTAGAGACAGTTTGCCTCAAGCTTTTTGGAATATCCCGATCCTATCCGCCAGAAATCCGTAAGAGGTCTGTGGTTCCAAAGGGTTTTGCGATATGAGATTTCGTCAAGCTCGGCAATCCTCACGCCATATTCGTCCGCAGGCATTTTTTTTGCAACAATGTCCATGGCAATTTTGGCAAGATACATATTTTCGCCTATTCCTGCGGTTGCGGTGATTCCGGTGGTTTTAAAAACATCCCGGATTACCATCATGGCAAATTCCCTTGGTGTTTGACCGGCTGTGGCAAGGTAGCTCGTTATGTCCATAAAAACTTCATCAATTGAATAGACATGAATGTCATCATGAGACACATATTTCAGATATATGTCATAAATCTGAGTGCTGTATTTCATATAATGTGCCATACGCGGCGGTGCAACAATGTAATCAAGCTCAAGAGACAAATTTTTCGAAAGCTCATCCGCATTACATGATTTGCCGGCAAATTGTCTGCCGGGTGCTTTTTTTCGTCTTTCGGCATTAATTCCTCTTACCTTTTGCACAACCTCAAAAAGCCTTGCACGCCCCGGAATCGAATAGGCTTTGAGACTTGGGGTTACTGCAAGACATATTGTTTTTTCGGTTCGTGAAGCATCCGCCACCACAAGGTTTGTTTTCATGGGGTCGAGACCTCTTTCGATGCACTCAACAGAGGCATAAAAGCTTTTCAAATCTATACAAAGATAATATCTTTTCATGATATTTTACCACCTTTATTATTATTTTATCAGCTTTTTTTAAACTTGTAAACCACGAATTAAAAGTACAGTTTATCATGAGGAAATATTTAACGCAATTACCGCAAAAAACGGCACCAAAAAATCCATACGGATTTCTTGGTGCCATATTACAAATTACAAATTCAAATAAAATCAATCGGAATACACTGCATTGGTGGGACCGGTTACAACAACCGGTTTATCACTCATAAAGCGAACCGCAAATTCTTTCACATCGGGAAGTCCCGACAGCATCAGAGACTGTCTGTTGAAAAACAGTGCATTGGGGTCGGCATCCCCGGGGTTCAAAAGATTTTTCACCGTTCGTCCGCCCAAAGCTATTATTTTAAGACTCTTAACTGCTCTGTGGGGTGCTTCAAACAACAAATCGGCATAGATAACGGCAGGTTTTCCCGAAGTGTTGATAAATGTAAAATCACAATTATCTTTTGTAACTCCGTCGAAAAACCATGTTTTAGCACCAAGGCTTCTGCGGTTTCTTTCAATTCGGTCGAGAAGAAGCTTGCGGGCATTGGGGGAAGGCTCATAGGGAAGCTCAATTGTTATGTTGCCTCCGCTGCCCACAAGAATTTCTTCAACGCTGAGATTGTAGAACAGGTCAAGGTTGGTGTCAAAATAGTAGTCGATATTCTGATATGCGTTTGCTTCTTCAACAGGCAAAAAGCACACTTTGGGATTGGCAAGATGGTTAACTTTTATATCGCCACCCTGAAAACCATGGTGAGTTATCTGGAAAATGTCACATTTCAGATATTCACCCCATCGGTCGGCAAGTTTTGCTTCTTCAAGACGGGCATCGCTATTCCACAAAATCACCTGATTGTCACAGGTCATTTTCATAACAAGAGAGATAAGATTATAGCCGCCTATGGGTGCAAAGAAAACATCATCGGGAGACGAGAGAATCTCAAATCTGCAGTCGGCAAAGTCAAACACCTGACCCGTGTGAACACGGTACACGGGAATTCCCAAAGAATCGATAAGCGTCTGAAATTTGGGAAGAAGTCTGATTTCCTTGTCGGTGGGAAAGGGCTCGGCAGTGCATTCGAGGTCTTCCTTTGTTGCCTCGGGGAAATTGTACATGAATCTTTCAATTGTAACTTCGTTTATGTATTTGTCGTGGAAAGGATAGAACGCTCTGTAGTGGTCACAGTGAGGATGGGTAAATATCCATGCGGCAATTACAGGTTTTTCGAGAATGTTTTGTTCTGTCATGACATTCATAAGCTTGTCAGCTTCGGGAGTCCACTCTCTGCCGCCGTCAATAATAACAAACCTTCCGTCGGGAAGCCTCAGACAATAGGACATTCCATAGTCTTCGAGGTCAATCTGAGTAATAAGCATTGTTGTTTTGCGTCGACCGCCTATATCCTTATAGTCAAAAAAGTTGGAATCGGGTTCTGTTACAATACGCATTTCGCAAACACCCGGATAGTATGCTGCAAAAACTGCATCGCTGCCCTTTCGGAATGTGACAAAGCTGTTGATGCTGAGGCTGTGTTCTTCAAAAATTTCATAGCCGGCTCCCGAAAGCTCCGTAAGATATGATTCAAAATCTTCGGGCAAAACATCGGAATAGCTGTGGACATAAACACCTTGACCTTCATTCTCACAATATATAGTTTTACCGAATTTTATTTTGGGAATATTCACTGTTATCACCTTCAAAATTGTTTTTTAAGATTATAACACCCAAGGGAATTTATGTCAATAACAAAGAACAATGATAGCGAAATCCTTTGGCACGTAAATTCAAAAATTTTGTATCAAATCAGCTCCGTCCCCCGCTGTCCTCCGATTCGCAATTGCTGAAAAATTTGTGCTTAGTGCCGCTGTTGCACCATTGTCAACCTGATATTCATACTCCTCGCTAAACCCCAATTTAAAAATTATTCAAATATGATATTGATAAATTCAAAATAAATTGGTATAATATATATAATCAGGATATAATGGTTTAATTTTAGCCGGCAGGGGAGGTGCAGGTATGTCTAAATTCAAAGTTGTTTCCGATTTTGAACCTATGGGCGATCAGATTGGTGCAATAAAACAGTTGTCCGACGGAATTCTTGCGGGCAAAAAACATCAGACCCTTATGGGTGTTACAGGCTCAGGTAAAACCTTTACCATTGCCAAAACAATTGAAAAGGTAAACAAACCCACTCTCGTGCTTGCACACAATAAAATTCTTGCGGCACAGCTTTGCAGTGAATTCAAAGAATTTTTCCCCGAAAATGCCGTTGA
>SVJL01000020.1 GCA_015068985.1 Oscillospiraceae bacterium | reverse complement strand
TTAAACGAAGTTAAAAAAGTTACTCACAATGACCTTGTGTACATTCTCAAAAACCTCGATCAAGACCTTGTTAAAGGTGCTCTTGCAGGCGAAAAATTCCAGGAATATTTCTTTGCTAACTGCAAAGACGAAGCAATTGCTGCTTGCGTAAAAGAAATTATCGGTTAATTACTCATAAAATAATTAATAAAAAAACCCATCCGAATAGTGTTTTTCGGATGGGTTTTTGTGTGTCGGCATAAGGCGGATGATACACGGAAGATAACACGCCATTCATATGCTTTTCTTAGCTTTTGGGTGCTTATCCCGTATGCGGCAATTTAAAAATCTGCATTTTTGCCGAACAAAACTTAAACTTGGCTCTTATCCACATGGACCATTGCCACAATCTATCATTTCCTCGTATTGTGATTCTGTGAATGTTACCGCCAATATATCATTCAACATATAGCCTACCATAAGAAGATTTTCACCATCATTGGCATAATATCCCTTATATGATGCAACCCCGTTTCCGTAAATATACTCCTTCAATTGGTAGCCGGTGTGTCCTAATGCAAACAAATACATATCTATGACAGAGATAGGCAAAGATGAAACATCATATGACACAGTTATACGTGTTTTTCCATTAATTATTTCTCTTGATGTGCTATATGGGAGATAACCGCAATAATTACTGAAATTAGTTACGGCAAAAGAGTCATCAAAATATTGATTTTCACCTATGTTATTATAGTTACTTGGATTTATTACATATTTATATCCTCTTAATGCCATTAGTATTGCTTCTTCTCTTGTTGCGGTATTACCCGGAGCAAAAATGCCATCGGATACACCCTTAACGACCGGTATTTTTGACAAATAATATATTGCATCGATTGCATAGTCATTTATATCCGAATCATCGTCATATTTCCATATATTCCTCAATTTTATTTTGTTGCAAGTAAACCACCAATCCCATCCTTTTGCCTCCTTGTGCTTTAAAACACGATATATCATTGTCGCAAGCTGCTCTCTTGTAATGGTGTCATAGGGCGAAAAAGAGGTAGAGCTTGTTCCTGTGGTAATACCCAGCTTATATGCGGCAGCTATATAGTTTGCGTAATCACCATATTCGTCACAGTCTGTAAATGGTGTATCAGTTAAATCAGCGTAAGGTACTTTTCCGCCGATATTTTCAAATAGCTTAACTGCTATAGCTGCAAATTCTTCGCGGCATATGGGATACTTAAGCGAGTCATTTAGCATTTCCTGAGGAATCAGATTGTTTATATATGCTTCACATACTTCTTCAATTGCCCAATCCGAAGTTTTTAATTCTGTTAATTCTAATTCGGTTTCTTCGGGAGTTTCATTTGAAGTATCTGTCAGACCTTCGCAATATGGGCATACTGCATATCCGTACTCATCGTAAACATCTTCATTATCTTCAAATGTTTCTCCACAGTGCGGACACTCTATTTCATAGCTTATGTCTTCATAATAATCAATATATTCATAACAGTAGGGACACACTGCATTTCCATCTTCATCATATATATCGTTACTGTCATCAAATATTTCTTTGCAATGTGGACATTGTATACTGAATACTTCTTCATCTTCATTTTGAAGCTCATTATAGCACTCTTGACATATCAAATAATTATCTTCATCATATTCCATTTCGTCAGCATTAAAATATTCTCCGCATATGTAACACTCTGTTTCGGGTTCTATATTATCGCCGTCTACAATTTCGTTACAGTAAGGACAATATATTTTACCATTTTCCACAACCTTTGTTTCTGAATGATAAAATATTTCTCCACAACCAAAACATTCATATTCTGTATCTTCGCCCTCATAAACAATAAATTTCATACAATCAGGGCAAACAATATAATTACGTTCATTGTATTCATCTTCGGTTATTTCGAGAGTTGCCGAGCAATGCGGACATTCTAATTCAATAGTTTGACTTTTGCTACACAATTCACACATTATATTTTCGTCATCATCATAAAATATTTTGTTGTTTAATATTTCGGTTTCGCATATGGAGCATATTACATTATCCTCATTTTTATCTTCTGATAGATATATGACTTCAATATTATTTAATTCTGAATTTCCCGAGCCGATTGATATCATTTCCCATTGTGATTTATCTCCGCTATAATATATTGTTTCAAGGGAATTACAACCATAAAATATTCTATTACCTAATTTTTTTACTGTATCGGGAATATATACTGTTTCAAGACTTAAGCAATTAGTAAATGCACCTTGTCCGATTTCTTGTACATCATTGCTTATCTCTATCTCTTTTAAATTTTTGCACATTGCAAAGGTAAAATGATATACATTTTTCAGGGAGCTTGGAAGCGTGATTGATTGGAGATTACTGCACCCCTCAAAGGCACTTGAACCTATAATATAAACATCATCAGGTATAGAAATTGACGAGAGAGATGTGCAATTTTTAAATGCTCCGTAACCTATTTCAGTTACACTGTCAGAAATAGTTACCTTTTTTAATGATGTTAAACCAAAAAAAGCATAATTCCCTATAAATTCAACTCCATCATTTATAGAAACACTTTCTATGCTTTCGGCATATTCTTTCCACGGTGCATCTTGGTCATCGAAGTTATACATATCCCCTGAGCCTGATATTTCCAAATGCTTGGTCAACATTATCTCAAACTTAAGATTTTCACCGCATTTTCCTGATGCGACTGAAGTGGGAAGTATATCTTCGATTCCTATTTTGGCTGGTATTGCTAAAGCAATTGATTGGGATAGAATAGTGATTGTTATAATACATATAATCACTTGTCTTATAATTTTTTTCAAAGTTCTTTCCTCCTTCTAATAAACTAGCGGAGGGGAAGTCCCTCCGCTAATTAATTATTCAATAACAACTTATTGGCATATTTGGATACGGATAAATTGTAAGATTATCCTATTATTTTCTTAATCGCAGCAGATGGATAACCAATGTCCTTCAAGTATTTTTCTGCATATACTCTGTCTATTACAATTTGTCCGCTTACAAAATGGCTGTACTTTGCATTCCCATTGGCATTTTTCGGTACAATCCCTATAGCTTGAATAAACTGTGCATATTCGCTTGTGCTTGAAGTTCCTGCTTTTCCAATATTAAGGCATCCAGCAGAATTACCAATACCCGTCTTATTAATAGTGTCGCTTCCTCTTCTGTGCACATTAATCCCTGTTGACGTAGGTTTAGCTTGTGTTTTCTTTTCATAATTGTTCTTGGATTGAAATCTCACTACTTTAGCATTATTTACATTGAGGGCTGCATACTTTTGCTGATGATTTGTTGTTGAAAATTTATATATGCCAGAAATAAGTGTTGGGGTGTTATCATCTGCGTTACATTTTGGATCGAATGGTCTATCAGGGATTGTAGTTGAATTCCTGTTCAAATATACTATTTCTTTATTTTTTACAACAACGCACATCGCATTAAAACGTTCGTTGGCTTTTGAACTAGTGCCTACACCTTCAAACACAAATACATTTGTTCCTTTTTTATTTTTTATTTTAGATGCGTATTTTGTATTAATGGATAATAACGCATTATAGGCATTACTACTTTGAGATATATCATATTTTTTTGCCCATTTATTTATTTCGGATAATGAAATATAGCTATCATCATAATTGTTCAAGTTATTATTCCAGTTATTGTTATTATCTATAACTGGCACATCGCTCCAAACAATATCATCCCAGCCATCTAAAGTTACATATCCCATTTTATATGCTCTTTTTCCCGATTTTGCCTCATAGATTACAGCTCTATAACCGCTATATCCTTTTGAGGGATCAACTTTCCATACTTTATCACCTTTTGCTACATATCCACCTTCTTTTGTTTTATACACCTGAACCTTATGAGCAGATGAATCTATATACTCTGTAGGGGATGTCTTATCAAACAGTGAACCTCTTTTTATATATCCTGTTCTTCTTCCTGAAGATGTTGGATAGTTCACTTGTATATATGATTCAGTAATTTTATAAATATAACATACATCATTCTTTGAAATAGAAGCATTGTATTTTTTTGACGGACTGCTTGTTCCTCTTGTTTTGCAAGCTGTATCTTTATATACATTGATACTTTCCTGCGCCGTAAATTCTATGTATTTGCTCGATGAAATTGATGGGTACGTATAAACTGTCGGCGGTGCGGCTGCAAACACATTTACACTAAGAAGTGTTGAAAGCATCAAAATTAATGATAAAACTAATGATAATTTTCTTTTCATAATAAATCCCCTTCTGTTTATACTAATACTTTACTATATGGAGATTATAACAGTAAATATTTGGTTTGTCAAGCTGTCCAAGTAAATTAATAGTATAATTAGCTTGAAAAAGGGTGATTTTAGTATGAACGATATCAAGAACAGAATAAGAGATTTAAGGGTAGACCGTGACCTGCGTCAGATAGATGTTTCTGAGGCAACCGGAATTGACCAGAAAACTTTATCAAATTATGAAACAGGTAAAACAAATCCGGATAGCTATTCTATAATTAGATTAGCAGATTTTTTTAAAGTATCGACAGATTATTTGTTGGGGTATTCCAGCTTCAATATTAAAGATAATTATGATATTATAGAGATTATTAACAATATTGAACAGGAGCTTAATGAGCTAAAAAGGATTTTATAAAATAAAAGTACTTTCATATCGGAAAATAAACATCCGATATGAAAGTACTTTTAAAATTATTGAGTAATTATATTTTTGAAATCCCCAAAATAGTAATTCTTTGCACTACGCAGTCGGCAATATGTTTTTCGGAGCGGATTTGCTTATCGGTTTTAAAAATCAAATCTTTTGCCGAAAATCAATGCAAAATCGATTTTTATTTTGCTTTGATTTAAAAAATTCTGTCCGACGGCTGAAAGCCTAGTTTAATTTTTGATCGGCAAAAAATGCAGATTTTTAAAATGCCGCAGGCAAGATAAGCACCAAAAAGCGTAGAAAAGCATATGAATGGCGTGTAATTATATCTTATTTTGCTGTGTTAGGATTATTTTCCATAAGCTCGATTTTAAGAATAATAACCTTACCATTGTCGTTTGCTCTGTACCAGATCTGAGCATATCTTCCGTTTTCGATCGCCGATAACGGAATGGTGTTTTCGCTCATATACACATATGTGTCGGAAGTAATAACATATGTAACCTTGTCACCAAAGTAATCATCTGTGAATTCAAATGTGGTTTCGTCAATTTTTTTGAGGTTCTGAACCTGAACCAGTCTTCCCTCATATTCATCTCCGTCAAAGCGAGGCACATCTTCCTCTTTGGCATCAGCGTTATTATTTGCAATTTCTTCAGCTTTTCTTGCGGCCTCGCCTCTTTCCTTGGCAATGGGGTCAATGTTGTATCTTAATGTAAGAAGATCCTTGCCGTTTTTGCCGTCTAGGACAGAATATTCAATCTGAGAGCCAAAGCCTGTTTGCACCATAAGCGGAATGTCGAGAGCTCTTGCTGTCATAATTGCAATGTCTCCGCGTTTTGCAGGTGCATTCACTTCAAATTCAAACCCCTCAGTTATTCCTTGTTGAGAGGCAACCATAGTGTATCCTGCCGGAAATCCGCCTCGTGCATCTGCCATAGGTTCAAATCCGAGGGCGATAACAAGAAGCTTTATGTATTCTTCGTTGGTCACAGAATCCTGCGGTCTGAAATTACCGTTATCATCGCCCTCCACAAGACCAATGGAATGTGCCATATCTATCCAGCCGCTTGCCCAGTGACCGGGGGCAATGTCGGGAAATGATGAACTCTGACCATCCTGAGGCACCAGACCAAGCAAAGAACAAGCCATTTTTACCGCCTCGCTTCGGTTGATGTTGTCGCCCAAACGCAGCTCGCCGTCGGGGTCTCCCTCCATTATTCCGTATCCCTTAAGGTCAACAAGTTGCCCCTCGGTAGGTTCAAGTGCAAATGCTTGAACGGATGATACAAAGATAAAAATTAAGCTAATAATCAAAGATAATGTTTTTTTCATATTTTTCTTCTCCTCTTTAATAAATAATATAGTCGCTTTCAACCTTCCATGTGTCCCCTGTTTCGCTCGACACTGTTATATCGTAGGTTTTTTGGGGGTCAAATCCGCCAAACACATATATTGTTTCGTTGTCGGGCACCATGCCGTATCCGGCAATTTGCTTGCCATCTTCCGAAAAGCTCACAGTTATGTGTCGGTCGTAGTCGGAGTTCATATAGAATGTTATTTTACCGTTTTCGTCACTGGTTACGTTTTTTAGTTCATTTTTGCTGCCGTTTTTGTAGCTCAACGTGTCGGAGACATAGCTGGTTGAAAAGTTTGCATTGTCACCTTTGGTTGAGGTCTGTCCCGATTGCTCAATGTCTGTGCGGAGAGCCGCCATTGTTAAGCCGTCAAATTTTACCTGGCCGCTGTAGGGGTAATATGATGGCTCATCATCTTCATTTTCAAACCCATCTGCATTTTTTGATGTTGAATAAAAGCCTTCTTTATCTTCGGCTTTTGGTGCGTCGGCAGAATTTGAAATGTTGATGTGAGAATTTTCGATATTTGGTATATCCATAGGTTCGTCAGGAGCTTCATGCGCAATGCCAACATCTTGAACAGAGTTGGTGGCATCGGGTGAATTTGTATTTTGAGATTCATAGCGGTCTGTCTTTGGTGGGCGATTGGCTGTTGTAACGGCGTTTTGCAATTCATAATCGTGAAGCGGTGTTTTTTGGTCGGAAACAGATTGGTTGCCGTTATCGGTTTTCACCTCTTCGGTATCAGGGGTTTTAACATCTAAAACCTGAATATTCTTTTGAGGCAAAATGTTAAGAGTAATCGATGGAATACTGTCGCCATATACTCTTTCGCACACAACTCCGCTTGCAATAGCTATTGCACTCATTAAAGTTAACATTAGTGCAAATGATGCACAACGTTTAAGTTTGCTCTGTTTAACCGAAGATGAAATTGCGGCAAATCTTTTTTCCAAACATTTTTTTGAGCTTGCCATCTGAGTTGTTAGACTGTGCGAAGAGGCAGATTTTGAAATAAGCGAAAGAATGGTGTTCATGTATTGCTTTTTTTCATCAGGTGACATCGCATTTGTTGAATAATAGTCGCAGGCTATTTCAGAGTCATCTTCAATTGCCGTGCAAATAAACCTCATCACCGGATTAAACCAATGCACGCATTTCATAACCATGCACATCCATTTCATAAAAATGTCACCGTGCCTGATATGAGTGTATTCGTGCATAAGAATGTGTTGTTTTTCATCATAATCTACAACACTTTCCGGAATCAGTATTGTTTTTCTGAAAAGCCCAACAGTCAGTGGTGCTGACAAAAGCATTGTGGAGCGTACATTTATGTTTTTGTATTTTTGTGTAAATTCAGAATTTGCTGTTGCCGTTTCAATAAAAAGAATGTAGCTGAAAATGTGTCTGGCAAACAAAACAGCCGCCACAGCAATCCAAAGAAATGCAAAAACCTCCCACCATAGGTTTCCGTTTCCGCTTTGCGTTGTTTCAGCCATGGTGATAACTTGTGTAAGTGGTTTTGTGTCCGAAACAAAAAACTTGCTGTATTCTAAAGCTTGATATTCAGGAGGAACATTGCTTTGAGTGATTGACACAGATATGGGAATCAGCGAAATAATAAGCACAATGTACCATATTTTTGCACGGAACCTAAAACTAAAAAGCTTTGCAGATATGTATCTTATAAGCAATAGCACCAATCCGACGGAGGTGCTTGCACAAGACATAACAAGAACGGTTTTTAGTGCAGAAACAAGCATATTTGCCACCTCACAAATCAAACATTTTTTTGATTTCGGCAATGTCTTCTTCCGTCATTGCCTCCGATTTGAAAAGCGACACAGTTAGGTCTTTAACCGAACCGTTATAAAGCTTTTCAACAAAGGATTTTGTTCGGTTTTGTTTGTATTCTTCCTCGTTCAAAACAGGAGTGTATTCAATCACTCTTCCGTTTTTGAAAGAAGAAACCGCTCCCTTTGCCTCTAATCTTAAAAGGAGAGTGCCAACGGTGTTGTATTTCCAGTTGTTACTTTTAAGACAATCCAGCACCTCTTGTATTTTCATTGGTCTGTGCTCTTTCCATAAAATTTGCATAACCTCAAGCTCTGAATCACTGATAGTTAAGTTTTTATTCATATTACCATCCTTTCTCCTACACGTGTAAGATAATTATATCTTACACCTGTAAGAGTGGTTTGTCAAGAGTTTTTTAAAATTTTATTGTTCATTTTTACAATATCCTTCAAAAAATTTTTTGTTAAAAAGTCAATTGCCGAAATTTCTTTAATGTGTTAAAATATAAATGGACGTTTAGCAGCGAAGTTTAACAGTTTCAAAAGTGAGGTTTTTATATGTTCAAGTTAGGTGACACCATCCTGTACGGTCCGGAGGGTGTGTGTAGAATAAGCGAAATTACCACAAAAACATTTGGCGGAACCGATATTGAATATTATGTTTTAACTCCGGTTTTCAGTGCCAACTCAACTTTTTTTGTTCCAACACAAAACTCAAAGCTCACATCAAGAATGCATCCGGTTCTTTCGGGCAGCGAAATGATGAGTGTTATTGAAACAAGTAAAGAACTCAATGAGTGGCCACAAGATGACTCAGAGCGGAAAAAGGTTTTTAAAGACATAATCTCTGCGGGAAATATAGGGGAGATTGTGTCGGTTTTTAAGTCGGTTTTAAACCACAAAAAAGAAGTTGAAGAAGCCGGCAAAAAGCTTCATAAGTCTGATGAATCAGTGCTTAAAGAAGCGCAAAAAATTATTTATGAAAGCATTGCTCTTGATATGGAACTAACCAAGGAAGATGTTGCCGACATTGTTTTAAGAAAAAAATAATTTTTCATTTGTTGTATAAATTATAATATAAAGCCAATACTTATAGCACAAGATAAATTTAGACTAATTATGCTGATTGGTCTAAAGGAGGATTTTTTATGAAGAAAATCGTATGTGCTTTGTGTATTGGCTTTTTGTGTACTTTGGTTATTCATTCAGATTTTAAAAGCACTGAAGCGGCTCTTGCAAAAAGTGTGATCAGACTCCACGTTCTGGCAAACAGCAACAGCACAGAAGATCAAACGCTTAAGCTGAAAGTGAGAGACAGAATAATAAAAGAAACTTCAGAGCTTTTTGATGGTGATAATATTTTTGCTGCCAGATGCGATATCGAAAAAAATCTTTGTTTAATAGAGCAAATTGCCCGTGATGAAATAGATAAAAACGGATATTCATATCCTGTCAGGGTTAGTCTTGGAATGAGTAACTTTCCAACAAAGGAATACGGTGAGCTTGTTTTGCCTGCAGGCTCCTATGAGGCATTAAAGGTTGAAATCGGAGAGGCAAAAGGCGAAAACTGGTGGTGCGTTCTTTTTCCGCCCCTTTGTTTTGTTGATGAAACATGCGTAACAGCATCGGGAGAATATGTTGAAGAAATAGAGTCCGGCCTTGGCGATGGCAACAAACAGTTTGTCAGCAAAAACAAAAATGGTGCTGTTGAGCTTAAATTCAAAACCTATGAGCTTTGGCAAAGCGGAAAAAGAAAAATTGCAATGGCTTTTTCTAAAACAAAAAAATCTCTGTGATATCACAGAGATTTTTTATTCGTTTTAGTTTGCACTCTGAGCATATGGCATTGTTTCTAAAAGAACCTGAATTTTTTCAAGAAGCTCTTTTTCTTCAGGTGTTCCGGTTCCGGTAACCTTGCCGTATTCATTCATTAATTCCTGCAGAGTTTCGCCGGTGAGTTCCACCTCTGTGCCGCTTTCTGTTTTTGCAGCAGGCACACCGTTAGCTTTTGTGTACACATCGTCTTCACCGTATTTTGTGTTTTCCATATCTGCAATTCCGGCAGTTCCTTCAGGCATTCCGGGGTGAATTTTTTCGGATGAGTTATTTTCTTTATTGCTTGTATCCGAATCCTTTTTTTCTTCTTTTTCAGGAGATGTTTCTGCCACTTTTTCGTCAGCGGTTACATCTTCTTTTTTGTCTTCCTCTTTTGCAGCTTCTTTGTCATCAGCTTTTTTGGTTTCTGTCACCTGAGTTGTTCCGGCTTCTGATTTTTCGTCAGTTTTTGCTTTTTCGTCAGAACCACATCCGCAAAGTGTTGCAGCAACCATCATAATTCCTAAAACCAATGCTATGTATTTTTTCATATTCATATTAAAATTCTCCCTTTTGTTTATGTTGTATTGTAGTGAGATTGTGGCTATTTGAGAGGATTACCCTCGCTATCGAAAAGCGGCAACGGCTCCAGATAGATTATGTCGTCTCTGTCTTTTGCATTGCCCTCGGCCAGAACGGCCATCTTTCCGACAATAATGCCACCGGCTTTTTCAATGAGTTCTTCCATAGCTGTCAGAGATTCACCTGTGCTGATAACATCGTCAACAATAAGCACTCTTTTGCCCTTTATTGCATCAATGTCGGCCTGACCGATAAACAGCTTCTGAGAGTTGGCTGTTGTGATAGAGTTAACATCGGTAGACAGCACGTTTTCCATATAAAGCTTCGGAGCCTTGCGAGCAATTATATAGTTATCATCACCGTTTTGAGCTGCCATTTCGTAAATCAGCGGCAGACTTTTGCACTCTGCTGTGAATATGATGTCATATTCGGGAGCAAGCTCAAGAAGCTTTGCGGCAGCGTGTTTGGTGATTTCAACATCACCAAAAAGTATGAAAGCGGCAATCTGCAGATTATCACTTATTTTAAACAGCTGAAGCTTGCGTTCTAATCCGGCAATGGTCATTGTGTAGAATTTTTTCAATCAAATTACCTCCCTTCGGATAAATATCAGATATATTGTACATCATAAATACAAAATTTTCAATAGAATTTTGAAAATAAAATATTAAGTGGTGATTATGAGTGGTTTTAAGACGGGTAAAAATATTGTTTGTTTCGGTAATTTTGATTCTGGCAATGCTTTGCACAAAACTTTTGTATATCGGAATATATAAGCACGGTGAATATTCCTCGGAGGTTTTTAATCAGCAACAAAGAGAAACTCGTCTCGAAAAGGTAAGAGGTCAGATTACAGACAAAAACGGCATTACTTTTACAGACCGCAGTCAAAAAACGGTATACATTGGCAACGGTGGCAAAATTTCAGCCAAAGGCACCGTTGGTGCAAATGTGCCCAAAAGATACGAACCAAACGGAATTGCTGCTCACGCTGTCGGCTATATAACAGATGATTCTAACGGCGTGAGCGGAGCAGAAAAAATATATAATTCTTTTCTTAAAAGCTCCGGCTACTATCGTGCAACCTATCTTGCCGATGGCTCGGGAACTCCCTTAGCCAATCAGAGACCGGAGGTTGTTTTAAAAAAAGAGGATAGTCCAAAATCTGTAAGACTAACTATTGACTATCACATTCAGAAAATTACAGAAAAAATTGCAGACAAAAAAGTAGAACAGGGTGCGATTGTGGTGCTTGATGCAAAAAGCTTTGATGTGCTCGCAATGGTCAGCAGGCCAGGTTTTGACCGCAACAGCGTTGAAGCGTATCTATCTTCCGAAAAAGGAGAGCTCCTAAACCGTGCCCTTTGCGGCTATAATGCCGGAAGTGTTTTTAAAATCATAACTTCTGCCGCTATTTTAGACAAATACCCCGATTATACATCAAAAAAATTTCATTGCAGCGGTATGACGAAGCTCGGCGATAAAAGCTTTGCCTGTCACGAAGCTTTAGGCCACAGCGACATAGATTTTTTTGACGGCTTTTCCCACTCCTGTAACTGTGTGTTTTACGAATCAGGCATTGAAATTGGGGCAAGCGATATTTTTGCTGTTGCAAAAAAAATTGGACTCGGTGAAAAAATTCTTTTTTGGAATGAAGAATCAGAGGGAAACATCACTCACAAATCAGAATATTCTTTGTTTGAAACAGTTAATATGAGCATAGGTCAGGGAGATGTTCTCATAACGCCTCTGCAGTGTGCAGTTGTGGCGGCAACTGTTGCAAACGGCGGTGTCAGAAAAAGTGTGAATATCGCCGGAGCCATAACAGATGAAAACGGCAAAGAGCTCCAACACTTAAAACAATCACAATCAATCAGGGTTATGAAAGAATCCACCGCAAAAACCATTGGCTCAATGATGCGGCAGTGCGTCATTTCGGGCACAGCAAAGAAGGCTTTGGCCACTTCAATCGCAGGTAAAACCGGCTCTGCCGAAACAGGCTGGCTCACCTCCGATGGCAAAACAGCAGTTCACGGATGGTTTTGCGGCTACTTTCCTTTCGATAATCCCCAATATGCTATGGCGGTGTTTTGCGAAAACGGACAAAGTGGTGCAGGGAGCTGTGTTGAACCTTTTATAGAAATTTATGAAGAAATTGACAAAATTTATCCTTTTAAACAGTAGAAATATTTTTAATTTTGTGGTATACTAAATGTTAATGTGTATCTTATGGAACGAAAGAAGGTATAAAAATGAAAAATTTACTGATTATTGACGGAAACAGCATAATAAACAGAGCCTTTTACGGTATCCGTTTGCTCACCAATAAGCACGGGCTTTTTACCAATGCAATCTATGGTTTTTTGAAAATAATGTTTAAAAACATTGAAGACCTGAAGCCTGATTATATATGTGTTGCTTTCGATCTTAAAGCTCCAACCTTCCGCCATAAGATGTATTCCGGATACAAAGCTCAGCGAAAGGGAATGCCCGATGAGCTAAAAGTTCAGATGCCTGTTATGAAAGAGGTGCTTTCTGCAATGAACATAGCCATCCTCGAAAAGGAAGGCTTTGAAGCCGATGACATAATAGGCACCGTGAGCCGTATGTGCGATGATGAAGGCATCAGATGTCACATTCTAACCGGCGACCGTGACGATTTGCAGCTTGCATCCCAAAACACAGACGTTCTTCTCACCATAACCCGTATGGGCTCAACCACCACCACGGTATATAATGCCGATGCGGTGCTCAAAGAATACGGCGTAACTCCCTCTGAGTTTGTTGACGTTAAAGCTCTTATGGGCGACAGCTCCGACAATGTGCCCGGTGTTAAGGGAATTGGCGAAAAAACAGCCTTCGGTTACATACAGAAGTTCAAATCCATCGAAGCACTCTACGAAAATCTTGATGATAGCATCATAAAGCCTGCTGCATTAAAGAAGCTTCAGGAGGGCAAAGAGATGGCAGAGCTCAGCAAAAAGCTCTGCACAATCGACAGATTCGTGCCAATAGAGTCACAAATAGCCGATTTTGAACGCAAAGAATACAACACCACCCGCCTCACCGAGCTTTTCATAAATCTTGAATTTAATGCATTTTTAAAGGATATTGCCACAACCAACACAGAAGATGAGCAACAGATGCCCGAATTTGAAGCCATTGATAGTTCGGCTCTTTCGGCTCTTATGAAAAACGTTTCAAAAGAGCTGGTGTATCAAATCTATGTTGACGACTCGGCACTCGGATTCGCCTTTGAGGCAGATGAGAAAGTTTGTTATTTTTGTGCAGATACTCCTGATGCAAGGACAAAACTTGCAAGTGCCATTAAAGATGTGTTTGAAAATGAGAATATTCTTAAAATATCGTCAGACGTTAAGTCTCATATAACACTGCTCAGAAAGTACGGCATAGAATTTACCGAATCATATTTTGATGTCAGCATCGGAGCCTACATAATAAACCCGTCAAAATCGGACTACTCTGTGGCAGCTGTTTCGGTCGATCTTCTTTCAACGCCTCTTCCCAGCAAAAAAGATGTGTTCGGAAGCGGAAAAGACACTAAAACACTGCTCACTCTTTCTGCCGACACCCTTAAAAGCTACATCTCAGGCGAAATTGTTGCAATCGAAAAGCTTCGTGCCTTTGAAGAAGAAAAGATAAAAGCCGACGGTCAGGAAAAGCTTTTTTATGATATTGAGCTTCCTCTTGTTTCGGTGCTTGCCGAAATGGAAATTGTCGGTTTTAAAATTGATGCAGAGGCACTCAGAAACTTTACCGATTCCCTTACCGAAAAAATAGCAGAGCTTGAAGGGGAGATATATTCCCTTGCCGGAGAAGAATTTAATATTAATTCCACAAAGCAGCTTGGCGTTGTTCTTTTTGAAAAGCTTGGTCTCAAAATTATAAAGAAAACAAAAACAGGCTATTCCACCGATGCTGCAGTGCTCGAAAAGCTTTTGGGCAGCCACAGCATAATCGAAAAAATAATAGAATACCGCAGAGCCGCCAAGCTCAAATCAACCTATGGCGACGGTCTTTTGGCTGTGATAAACCCCGAAACAGGCCGTATACATTCAAGCTTTAACCAGACGGTAACCACAACGGGCCGCATAAGCTCAACCGAGCCAAATCTTCAAAACATTCCAATGAGAAGAGAAGAGGGGCGCGAAATTAGAAAAATGTTTGTTGCCGGAAGCGAAGATTATATTCTCACCGATGCCGACTATTCTCAGATCGAACTGCGAATTCTGGCTCACATGTCGGGCGACGAAGCAATGATAGAAGCCTTCCGTAATGGCGAAGATATTCATGCATCCACAGCGTCAAGGGTTTTTGGCGTTGAAAAAGAAGACGTTACCCCGCTTTTGCGTTCAAGAGCAAAAGCCGTAAACTTTGGTATTGTATATGGCATGGGTGAGTATTCTCTTTCTCAGGATCTTCACATTTCTGTTAAAGAAGCCAAGGCATATATCGAAAGCTATTTCGAAAAATATGCCAGCGTAAAAAAATATCTCGACACAACCGTTCAATCAGCCAAAGAAAACGGATATGTTACAACAATGTTTGGCCGCAGACGCTACATCCCCGAAATTTCGTCATCCAACTTTATGACTCGTTCTTTCGGCGAGAGGGTTGCAATGAACACGCCAATTCAGGGAAGTGCTGCCGATATAATCAAAATTGCTATGGTAAGTGTGTATAGAGAGCTGAAAGCAAGAAAGCTCAAATCCCGTCTCATATTGCAGGTTCACGACGAACTCATTATCGAAACTGCACGAGATGAGGCAGAGGAGGTTGCAAAGCTCATTCAGGATTGTATGATGGGAGCAGCCGACCTCAGAACCACTCTCCTTGCAGAAACCGGATACGGCGAAAACTGGTATGATGCCCACTAAAAGGAGCTGATGCATAATGATTATCGGATTAACCGGACAGAGCGGCAGCGGAAAGAGCTTTGCTGCAAAGTTTTTTGAACAAAATGGCTTTGTCATAATCGATTTCGACAAGCTTTCACGAGAGGTTACAGGAGCAGGAAGCCCGTGCCTTTCGGAAATAGAAAAAGAGTTTGGTGTCGGAGTCATCTGTGAGAATGGCTCTCTCAACCGTCGTGCTCTTGGCGAAATTGTGTTTGCAGACTCGCAAAGACTTGCAACATTAAACTCAATAACGCATAAGTATATATTAAAAGAGGCAGAAGCTCTTGTAAAAAAGTATAAGGGTTCAAACATAGTGTTTGATGCCCCCTTGCTTTTTCAGGCAAATCTTCACGAGAAGTGTGACTATTGTCTGAGCATTCTTGCCGATGAAAAAATAAAAATTTCACGTATTATGGAAAGAGACGGAATTTCGGAGATAGTAGCCGTCAATCGTCTTGCCAGTCAACCCGATGACGAATTTTTCCTTAAAAAAAGCGATAAATGCATATATAACAATGCAGATGCTTCAGCTTTCGAAAAAGAACTATCAGATGTTTTAGGCAATTTATTCAAGGAGTGCAACTAATGTATCAAATCACAAACAACCCACGAAGCAGACAGATATATGCCATATCTGCCGTTTTGCTTATCTTTGTTTCTGTGTGTCTGCTTTTTAAGCCGGCTCTCAGACTACTCTATCCGCTAAAATATGAAGCTTTTATTAATAAATACAGCATCGCCTACAATCTGGACTCTCACCTTGTCATGGCACTCATCAGCACAGAAAGCGGCTTTGACAAAAACGCCGTGAGCCATAAGGACGCCAAAGGACTTATGCAAATTCGTGACGACACTGCCAATTGGTGCATAGACAAATTCGGAATAAATGAATCAGCAGATGAAGCTGAGCTTAACATCAACATTGGCTGTGCGTACCTTAAGTACCTTGTTGACAAATATAACGGCAACACTAACACTGCACTTGCGGCATACAATGCGGGAGAGGGTAATGTTTCAAAATGGCTCAGAAGTCAAAGCGATTCAAACGGCACAGCACTGTGCACTATTCCATTTGCCGAAACCGAAAATTATATTAAAAAAATTAACAGCCGTATAAATATATACAGGTTTTTATACGCTGATTAAATAGAAAAAGTGAGTTCGTAACCATCCTCACTTAAAACAAAACTAAGGAGATATAAAAATGAAAACAAACAACAAAACAGCGGCCATGGTAAGAGCTGCCGTGATCGCCGCAATCTATGTGGTGCTGACTCTTTTTGCAAATATACTTGGGTTGGCAAACGGTGCAATTCAGGTAAGACTGTCGGAGGCAATGTGTGTTTTGCCGATTTTTTTTCCCGAAGCCATTGCAGGTCTTTCGGTGGGGTGCCTTCTTGCCAACATTATCACTGGGTGTTTGCCCCTCGACATCATCTTTGGCACAATAGCCACACTGATTGGTGCTATCGGCACATACAGTTTAAAAAAGCATAACTTTCTGGCTGTGCTTCCGCCAATTGTTTCAAACACGGTTATTGTTCCCATTGTGCTCCGCTATGCCTATGGTCTTGGCGATGCGTGGTGGTATATGGCAATCACAGTGTGCATCGGCGAAATAATATCCTGTGCAGTGCTGGGTAGCTTTGTAATAAAGATGATGAATAAATATAAATTATATATGTGACATAAAAGCATGAGGCTGCAGCAAAATTTTGCTGCAGCCTCATGCTTTTGTATATAATGGCTATGCATTAACCAGAGCTTCTATTTCTTCTTTGGTGCAAAAACCAACCGATGAACCCGCAAGCTCTCCGTTTTTGAAAACAAGCAGAGTTGGAATGCTGATGATTCCGAATTTGATTGCAAGCTCGCCCTGCTCATCAACATTCACCTTACCAACCTTTACCGAGCCTTCGTTTTCTTCGGCATATTCGCTAAGCACCGGTGCAAGCATTTTGCACGGGCCGCACCAGGTTGCCCAGAAGTCGACCACAACGGGAATGTTGGATGCAAGAACCTCCGATTCAAAATTGTCTTTTGTAATAATAATTTCAGCCATTTTTTTGTCTCCTTTTACTTTGATTTGTAATAGAGCATACAGTGGCAGTAGCCTTCAAAATTCGGGTCTGCTATTTGCTCTTTAAACTCTTTGCACATACACTTGTTGTCTTCATTTATTTCCAGGCGGCAAGGGCAATATCCGCCCTTAGCTTTCAAGCCGTCTTTTATTGTTTTCACAATTTCCTTGTCGGGATTGAGAGTTATTTTCATAATATCACTCCTTCATAGCTGATTGTATATAATTTTCTATTGTTTCCTTACTCATTGCACCAACGTGTGTGGCGGTTATGTTTCCGTTTTTGTCAACAAACACCGACAGCGGTATGGAATGGGCATTATAGGAGCGGGAAGCAGAAAAATCTGAGTCGATATAGACGGGGAACGTGTAGCCGGAATCTTGCAAAAACGGAGCAATATCGCTCATTTGTGTTCCTGTGCCGTCAACGTTTATCATAACAAAGCTCACTTCATCGCCATATTTTGCATATAACTCTTCAAAAGCAGGCATTTCGCTGCGGCACGGTCCGCACCAGGTTGCCCAAAAATTAATAACGACCGGTTTGCCGCCAAAATCCGAAAGTGAAACCTTGTTTCCGTCTTTGTCGGTAACTGTAAAGTCGGGAGCGGGCTTTTCTGTGTTTTGCTGCAAGCTTTCACTATCGGGAGTTATCGAGGATTTGCTCACAAGATAATTGTAGCCTGCAACAGCAAGCACAATAATTGCAATAAACACAATAAGATAAATTATAAGCTCTCTAATATTTTTCACAAACATCACCTCACGCAGAAAATGATAGCAGCAGAGTCATTTTTCCCGTCATCATAACTAACCCAATAATAACCAAAAATGAACCGCAAACAATATTTATAATTTTGTAGTGCTTTTTTATGACTGCAAAAAAGCCCACAAGCTTGCCGATTATGAGGGCAGAGACCAAAAACGGAATCCCCATACCCAAAGAATATGCCAAAAGCAGAAGCGTTCCTTCAAAAGCTCCCCCCACACTTGATGCCATCATCAGGGCAGAGCCCAAAAAGGCACCAACGCAAGGCGTTAGGCTCAGCGAGAACACAACACCAAATATGAATGCCGAAAAAACCCCTGTGATTTCCACTTGTCTTGACATTCCTTTAAAAATCGGAATTTTTATTATATCAAGAAAGTTTAATCCGAAAGCAATAACAATCAGACCGCAAACAATGTTGACTACTGTCTGATATTTCGACACAAAAGCTCCTATGCCTCCTGCAAATAAGCCAAGCAAACAAAACACCAAAGTAAAGCCAATCACAAAAAACACAGCTCTGGCAAAAGTACTTTTGTTTTTTTGCCCTCCGCCGGCAAAGTATGAAACATACACCGGCAATAGCGGCAATACGCAAGGAGAAATAAAAGATATTATCCCCTCCAGAAATGTTATAAGATATTGCATCTTTTGTCACCTCGCTCATTATTATGATAACATATACTGTCTGTTTTTTCAATAATTATATGATTTTTTTATTCTGTTTGTTTATATACTTTACAATTTACAAAAAAATAGGTATAATAAATTTATTAACTATCAAAAAGGGAAGTGTTACCAATGATTTTACCCGACAAATGGGGCCAGGGTGCCTTGTTCTCATATTCGGCAGCTCACGGCAATTGCAGCTGTGAAAATGCTCTAAGTGCCAGACTTTGCGCCGACAGATTCGGTCTCATATTCGATACCGAGACCGGATGCACACTTTATGTTTGTGTTGAAAATCTTCTTGATGTTGTGTTTTCTGCCGTAACCTCCGACCTCATAGAGGCACGGATAAAGCTCGATAGCGGCGAATTTGATGTTACAGTTCTTTTTGTATCCGAAAACACCATTCTCATAAGCTCCGACTATGCAATCGATGTCAAGCTGGAATTTGCCGGTGATGTGAAGAGCAAAAAGACAAAAAAATGTGTTTGCTATAGCACCGATTCCGAAAGCTTTGCTCTTTCAAGCAAAAAAGAAAACGGCACAATAACTTTTGGTTTTTCTTATGGCAACGAAGCCGAGGCTATTTGCTCCGCCGCCCTTGAAGCAGATTTTTCGGCAGCTCTTTCACAAAGAGCCGAGTTTTACGAAAGCCTTCCTAAGCTCAGAATTCCCAATGATGACATCAAAAAGCTTTACTATAAATGTGCATCGGTGCTCTTTGGCTGCACCAATTCCTCCGAGGGCATAATAAAATCGTCATACATAACTCCCTCAAAAGGCAATATGAATGCCGCCTATTCATTCTCATCGGCATTGTGCACTCTCGGAATGCGTCACCTCTCACCCGACATTGCCCGTCAGACACTTGAATCCATACTGGCGTCACAGGCAAGTGACGGTATGATATCGGGCAGAATATCTTCCGAAGAAAAAAGCTGCGACATCAATCCTCCGGTGCTTGCCTGGTGTTTTTGGGAGCTGTACAGTGTGAACGGCGACAAAAAAATGCTCTCCGATGCCTATCTTCCGTTGAAAAAATATATTCACTATATTGTTGAAAGCCGAGATATTAACAAAAATTATCTCTACGAATGGCAGATAGGTGATAGCCCTGAATATGGCGGAATTGAGAGCACAATGGACAACTCTCCCCGCTTTGACGACGGCATAATTTTAGACAGCATAGATTTTACTTCCTACATAGCCAACGAAGCCGCACATATGAGCCTTATTGCAGAAGAAACAGGAAAGCATGGCGAAGCTCTTTACTGGAATGTTATGTTTGAAAGAATAAAAAATTCTGTCAATGAGCTCTTGTTTGATGAAGACGACAAGCTCTACTACGACCGCGCAGTGGTCAGCAATATGTTCAAAAAAGCAAAAACCTCTGCCTCGTTCCTGCCTCTTTTTGCCGGAATCTGCGAAAACCGCCACGCTATGACCTTGCTCAAATATCTTAACAGCGAAGACCGCTTCAATCGCAAATACGGCATCCCTTCTGTTTCTGCCGACAGCGAAGATTTTGGCGACAATATGTGGAGAGGGCCCATGCACCCGTATATGAACTACTTTATAGCAAAAGGCCTCGAAAAATATGAAATGCACGACAAAGCCAACGAAATAAAGTCAAAAACTCTTGATGCGGTAATGTATGAATATCTTAATAGCGGAACCCTTTTTGAATACTATAGCGTTGACGGAACAAAAACGGCGGCGTCTTTGCCCAAAAAAGGTTTCTCGCCATCTCCTTTTATTGTAGGTTCTAATAATGTCAACATCAGAGATTATGCTCTCACTGCCGCAGTTATAGTGGATATGCTTTTTTCAAAATCGAAAAAAATTGCTAAAACGAATCAAAAGTAAAAATTTGCAAAAAATATATACATCACACGGTGTATGTATTTTTTGTTACAAAATTATTTTACTCAAAATACTTCACCGACAAATTATGGAGGCTGTTATGAAACAACACATTGAAATTCTTGACGTTTTTGCAAGGGAAATTATTGATTCCAGAGGCAACCCCACTGTTGAAGCCGAGGTTATATGTGACGGAGGCTACGTGGGCAGGGCTGCAGTTCCGTCGGGTGCATCAACGGGCGAACACGAAGCTGTTGAAAAAAGAGACGGCGACAAATCACGATATTTGGGCAGGGGAGTGCTCAGAGCAGTTGAAAATGTGAACACCATAATTTCCGACAAGATTGTTGGTATGAATGTGCTTGACCAGCAGCTCATTGACCGTACTCTCATAGGGCTCGACGGCACAGAAAACAAGGGCAATCTTGGCGCAAATGCAATTCTGGCAGTGTCGCTGGCTTGTGCAAAGGCGGCGGCAAATGCTCTTGGTGTGAGCCTTTTCAGCTATGTTGGCGGCAGCTTTGCAAATGTTTTGCCTGTGCCGATGATGAACATTTTAAACGGTGGTGCTCATGCCAACAACAATATCGACATTCAGGAATTTATGATTATGCCCGTTGGTGCACCTTCATTTCGTGAAGCATTGAGAATGTGTGCAGAGGTTTTTCATTCGCTTAAATCTGTCTTGTCCGAAAAAGGCCTCATCACCTCCGTTGGCGATGAGGGTGGTTTTGCACCGGCTCTTTCACGTGATGAAGAAGCTCTCGACCTGATTTGTGAAGCCATAAAAAAATGCGGCTACAACACCGATTCCGATTTCAAAATTGCCATCGATGCCGCATCTTCTGAGTGGGTTGATGAATCGGGAGCCTATCGCTTGCCAAAATCCGGAGTGTCATTCACCAGAGAAGAGCTTGTTAACTATTGGGTAACTCTGTGCGAAAAATACCCGATAATTTCAATAGAAGACGGCGTTGGCGAAAACGACTGGCAGGGCTGGCAGCTTCTTACTGCAAAGCTTGGAGGCAAAATTCAGCTTGTGGGCGATGACCTTTTTGTTACCAATCCTCTCAGATTAAAAGGGGGCATAGAGCAAAGTGTTGCCAATTCGGTACTTGTTAAGGTGAATCAGATAGGCACCCTCTCCGAAACTGCCGAAACAATATCTATGGCAGTTCAGCATAACTACACCGCCGTTATGTCTCATCGTTCCGGCGAAACCGAAGACACAACCATTGCCGACCTTGCCGTAGCTTTTGGCTGCGGTCAGATAAAAACCGGTGCACCCTCTCGTTCCGACCGCTGTGCAAAATATAATCGCCTGCTCAGAATTGAAGAAGAGCTTGGCGAAGTGGCAGTCTATAGGGGAATTGAAAGCTTTTATAATCTGTGATTTATTTGAATTGCACAAATCAAAATGTTTAATTTTGTAAAAGTATCCAAATTTTTTCTTTAAGTGCAACCTTTTATAAATAATATGTGTGTTATATACGAAAGACAAAATTAATAGCCGACGGAGTATCTTGAAATTAAGATACAACAAGGCTCAGAAAGAAGGTTTTGTTATGAAAAAATATTTATCGGTAATGTCAGTTATTTGCGCATTGGCAATTGGCTTTTGTGCACTCGGTCTTGGAGGAGGGGCTAACCCTGCCCAAAATGTTGTGGCTTTTGACCCGAATCTCCCTGCAATTGAGGCTTTGCAAGTCGAAGGTGTTTTTGAAGGCTTTGAAGACGGCGAGCTCCATCCCGAAAGATTCCTCACCCGTGCTCAGTTTGCCAAAATTCTTACAAAGGCTTTTCCTGACTTCCCTCATAACGAAGCCTTGTTTGACTTTTCGGATATCGACAAAACTCACTGGGCGTTTGAATATGTTCAGATAGCGGCAAATTCCGGATGGCTCAATGGTTTCCCCGACGGCACCTTCCGCCCTGATGACAACATCACCTATGAGCAGGCAATGGCAATTGTGAGCAGAATTTTAGACATTGCCCCCTACAATGCATCCTATCCCGCAGACTATGTGGCAGCCGCAATTGAATATTCCGTTTCCGACGGGTTGAATTGCCTTATTGGTGATGAGCTCAATCGGGGCGAGGCTGCAAGAGTAGTTGTTAATGCCATAAATTCTCAAAATGGTCAGATTTCACGCGATGATAGCTACAATTCGTCTGCACTGTTTGGTGCACCTATGGGAGCAATAAGCGGTGGTAGTGGCTTGGTGGCAGACCAGGCGGCAACTGTTGAAAAAACGGCAGGTTTTGCAAGTGCATCAGGTGCAATGGGCGGTGGAAGCAGTGCAAACATAGTTATTCCGGAGGAATATTATCCGCCAATGTCTGATTCGGAGGAATACACCAAAAACGACGAAAATGTGTTCAAAAACGTGTTAACTTCTCCGCTTTCAACCTTTTCTATCGACACCGACACCGCTTCCTACTCAAACCTCAGACGTTTTATTCTGAACGGTCAGCCAATACCCGAGGGCTCGGTAAGAAGCGAAGAACTCATAAACTATTTTGACTATGCCAAAGCTCAAACCACAGAGGGGGTTCCCTTTGGCGTGGAGCACACAGTAGCACCCTGCCCGTGGAACAAAAATAATCTTCTTGCAATGCTCACGGTTTCGGGCGAAGAGCTGGCTGAGCCTGCTCCGTCTAACCTTGTGTTCCTCATAGACGTTTCGGGTTCTATGTATTCACGCAACAAGCTTCCTTTGGTTAAGCAGTCTTTGTCACTGCTTTTGAATAAGCTTGGCGAAAAAGACACAATTTCAATTGTCACCTATGCATCGGGCACAGGTGTTGCTCTTGAGCCAACTCCTGCAACCGATAAAGAAAAGATAATGGCAGTCATAGATTCTCTTCGTTCCGGCGGCGGCACGGCAGGAGCCGGAGGCATCACCCTTGCCTACGAGCAAGCCGAAAAGCATAAGGTGGAGGGCAACAACCGCATCATACTTTGCACCGACGGCGATTTTAACATCGGCATTTCTTCTTCGGGCGATCTGGAGGCTCTCATAACCGAAAAGAGAGAAAAAGGCATTTTCCTCAGCGTTCTCGGTTTTGGAATGGGTAACTATAAAGACAGCAAAATGGAACTCCTTGCCGACAAAGGCAACGGTAACTATGCCTACATCGATACCCTTCGTGAAGCCAAGAAGGTTTTGGTAGATGAAATGCCAAAAACCATCTATACAATAGCAAAAGACGTTAAAATCCAAGTGGAGTTCAATCCAAAGTACGCATCTGCTTACCGCCTCATAGGTTACGAAAACCGAGTTCTTAATGATGAAGACTTTGAAAATGATAAAAAGGATGCCGGCGAACTTGGGGCAGGTGCAACCGTAACTGTTTTGTACGAAATTGTTCCGGCAAACGGGAATGAAACATCAGGCCTTAAGTATCAGACATCTGAAACTGTAGACAGTGATGAACTTATGACCGTAAGCATCCGCTACAAAAAGCCCGATTCCGACGAAAGCACACTCCAGACTTACCCAATAGCATATCAGGTGAGCGAAGAGCTGAGTGAGGATTTTTGCTTTGCATCAGCAGTGGCAGAGCTTGGCATGATTTTGAATAAGTCGGAATATGCAGGAAGCTCCACCTACGACTCCGTTATTGAGCTTGCCAAAAAAGGTCTAGGTAGTGACGAATATGCAATAAGAGGCGAATTTTTACAGCTTGTGGACCTGCTCAGATACAGAATCGACAATTAAACTTCATATAATCAAAAAGAATCTGTCACACTAAACAAATAATATGCATAATTGTATCAATTTGTAGGGGCGATGTGGGCGCCCAAGCGTAGCACGGAAGTGCCCTTGGGGTGCATCAGCCCCTACATTAATCGGAATTATATGCATTTAAAATGGTTAATGTGACAGCCTCTTTGGGCTTTAAAATTTATACATTTGTTTTCAAGTGTTTATATCATAATTTTTTTATATTTCATCTTCAGGCAA